>JAEYPG010000456.1 GCA_023410975.1 Pseudomonadota bacterium | reverse complement strand
TCGCGGTGGCCATGAGCTACGACCCGCCGGCCTACGTCTCCAAGTTCGCCCAGACGCGCCAGCTGCCCTTCAGCGTGGCCATCGACAACACAGGCCAGATCGCTCAGCGCTTCGGCGATGTCAAGCTCACGCCCACCACCTTCCTGCTTGACCAGCAAGGCCGCATCGTCAAGCGCTACGTGGGAGAACCGGACTTCGCCGCGCTGCACGCGCTGGTAGAGGACTTGCTCAAGAAGGGCTGAGCGCCTGCCCATACAGCAAAAAGCCGGGTACGCGACCCGGCTTTTTTCATGGGAAACACGCCGAGATGCGGCGCGCTACAGACCGTTCGCTTCAGGCAGTCGGCGCCAGCCCAGCCGCATGCGCCTGCTGATCGGCGTGGTAGCTAGAGCGCACCATCGCGCCCACCGCGGCATGCGTGAAGCCCATCTTGTAGGCCTCGTCTTCGAACATCTTGAAGGTGTCGGGATGCACGTAGCGGCGCACGGGCAGGTGGTGGCCGCTGGGCGCGAGGTACTGGCCGAGGGTCAGCATGTCGATGCCGTGCGCGCGCATGTCGCGCATAACCTGCAAGATCTCCTCGTCCGTCTCGCCCAGGCCCACCATGAGTCCACTCTTGGTCGGCACGCCAGGCACGATTTCCTTGAAGCGCTGCAGCAGCATGAGGCTGAACTGGTAGTCCGCACCCGGGCGCGCCTCCTTGTACAGGCGCGGCACCGTTTCCAGGTTGTGGTTCATCACGTCCGGCGGAGCAACCTTGAGGATGTCCAGCGCCTTGTCCAGGCGGCCACGGAAGTCGGGCGTGAGGACTTCGATCTGCGTCCCCGGCGACAGCTCGCGCGTGCGGCGGATGCACTCCACGAAATGCCCCGCGCCGCCGTCGCGCAGGTCATCGCGGTCCACGCTGGTGATCACCACGTACTTGAGCTTGAGCGCCGCGATGGTTCTGGCCAGGTTCTCCGGCTCGTTGACGTCCAGCGGGTCGGGGCGGCCGTGGCCCACATCGCAGAAGGGGCAGCGCCGCGTGCACTTGTCGCCCATGATCATGAACGTCGCCGTGCCCTTGCCGAAGCACTCGCCGATGTTCGGGCAGGAGGCTTCCTCGCACACGGTGTGCAGCTTGTGCTCGCGCAGCGTCTGCTTGATCTCGTAGAAGCGGGTCGTGGGCGAGCCCGCCTTGACGCGGATCCACTCCGGCTTCTTGAGCACCTCCGCCGGCACCACCTTGATCGGAATGCGCGCCGTCTTGGCCTGCGCCTTCTGCTTGGCGGTGGGGTCGTAGGGAGCGGGAGCAGCGCCCGAGGTAGCGGGCGTGGCGGGAGCGCTGGGGAGATCGGTGCTCATCGGCTCAGTTGCGACTGCAGGCGCTGCGCCAGTCGCGCGGCCGCGTCATCCCATGTGGTGAAAACGTCAATTTTAGCGAGGTCGATGGTCTGCAACCCGGCATAGCCGCATGGGTTGATGCGGCGGAAGGGCTCAAGGTCCATTGCGACGTTGAAGGCCAGGCCGTGGTAGCCGCAATGGCGGCTGACCTTGATGCCCAGCGCCGCGATCTTGCCCAGGCCGCGGAACGGGTCCGCCGGATCGGCCGGCCCGGTCAGCGCCGCATGGCCGAAAGGATCATCCAGCTTCACGTAGATCCCCGGCGCGCCGCCGACCCGGTGTCCGGTGACGCCATAGTCCTGCAGCACCCGCAGCACCGCCGATTCCAGCCGGTACACGTACTCGCGCACGAAGATGCCTAGCCGCTGCAGGTCGATCAGCGGGTAGGCCACCACCTGCCCCGGCCCGTGGTAGGTCACCTGCCCGCCGCGGTTGGTCTGCACCACCGGAATGTCGCCCGCGGCCAGCACATGCTCGGCGCGCCCGGCCACACCCTGGGTGAACACGCCCGGGTGCTCACAGATCCAGATCTCGTCGGGCGTCTGGTCCGTGCGCGCCTCGGTGAAGGCACGCATGGCGGCCTCGGTGTCGGCGTAGTCGGCACGGCCCAGCCATCGCACCAGCGGGGCTTCGGAAGTCGTCACGGCAGCAGTCATGGGTGGATTGTCCTTCGTACACATTCGCGTCCCTACGGTGCCGCCCGCCGCCGCTTCGGCCCTGTCCGGGTCACGGGTGATCCGCCCGGGTGTCGCCGCCTGCTGGTACGGCCGTATCGTGAACGCATACCGCACCGCCGCCGAGCCGCCATGAAGCACCGCACCGCACCTTCCCTGCTGCGTCCGCTCACTGCCCTGCTGGCCGCGCTGGCGCTTTCCGCGGCAGCCGCCCCGCCCTCTGCTCAGGACCAAGCCGCCCTGGAAGCGGCGGTGCAGGACTACGACGCCGGGCGCTTGGCACAGGCACAGGCCGCCTTCGAGCGGCTGTCGCGCGCCGGCGTACCCGCAGCGGACCACAACCTCGCGGTGATGCACCTGCGCGGCGAGCTGCCGCACGCCAGCACGCAGGAGGCGCTGCGTCTGATGACGCGCGCGGCGCAGCACGGCTTCGTCACGGCGATGTTCGATCTGGGCCGGCTGCACGAGAGCGGGCAGCTCGGCCGCATCGACCTGCCGGCGGCGTACCGCTGGTACGCGCAGGCGGCCGAAGCCGGCAGCACCGCCGGGCAGGTGGAGGCGGGCACCGCTTTCTATCTGGGGCGCGGCACCGCGCGCGACGCGGCGCAGGCCGCGCACTGGTTCCGCGCGGCCGCGCTGGCCGGCGACAACGGCGCGCAGTACCTGTTGGCCTCGATGTACGAGAGCGGCGACGGCCTGCCGCAGGACCTGCGCCTGGCGCGCTACTGGTACGCCGCGGCAGCGGCCGGGGGCGACCCGGCCGCGGCGCTCAAGGCGCGCGCGCTGGCGCAGCGGCTGGAAGCCGGCGACGCGCCCGCGCCCTCCGGCGTCACAACACCACCTTGACCATCGGGTGCGAGGTCAGGCTGCGGTAGAGATCGTCGAGCTGCTCGCGGCTGGTGGCCGTGACGGTGACGGTCAGGCCCAGATAGTTGCCGCTGCTGCTGGGACGACGCTCCACGGTCGCGGCGTCGAAGCCAGGATCGAACTGCAGCACGACCTCCACCACGGCTTCCTCGAAGCCCTCCACGTGCGCGCCCATCACCTTGATCGGGAAGGGGCTCGGGTAATCGATGAGCGAATCGCGGGGCGTGGCGGCAGTGTTCATGGCCTGACTACGGGTTAGCGGCTCCAGGGCCGCACAATGAAAAACGGGCGCGGCAAGCACCGCGCCCGTCAGGGAAGGTGGGGCGGCTCAGATCGATTGCAAGGCCTTGGCGCGCTGGTAGGCCTCGTACAGCCGGCCGTACACCGGGCCGGGCTTGCCGCGCAGCGCGCCATGGCCCACGAGTTCGCCGTCCAGACGCGTCACAGGCAGCACCTCGCGCGCCGCGGAGCTCAGCAGGATCTCGTCGGCCGCACGCAGGTCCGCCTCGGGAATGGGGCGCAGGTTGTAGGCGATGCCCACTTCCTCGCACAGCTCGCGCAGCAGCTCGTAGCGGATGCCTTCGAGCACATGCTCGCTCTTGGGCGGGCCCAGCAGCGCGCCCTCGTGCACGATCCAGACGTTGCTGGCCGAGCCCTCGGTGAGGTAGCTGATGCCGCTGGCGGCCTCGCGCAGCAGGATAGTTTCGCTGGCGCCATGGTCGGCCGAGATCTGGCGCGCCAGCACGTTGCCCAGCAGCGAGGTGGTCTTGAGGTCGCAGCGCTCCCAGCGGAAGTCGCGCGCCGTGATGCAGGCCACGCCCTGGTGGCGCTGCTCCGGCGTGGGGGCGCGCGCGGGGCTGCTCATCATGAACACCGTCGGCTCAAGCCCTTCGGGCATGGCGTGGTCACGCGGCGCCACGCCGCGCGTGACCTGCAGGTACAGCGACTGGTTCTCGCTGTCCTGCGCCGCGATCAGCCGCCGCGCATGCGCCAGCCACTGCTCGCGGCCAAACGGGTTGGGAATGCGCAGCCGGCCCAGGTTGCGCTCCAGCCGCGCCATGTGGTCGTCGAAGCGGAAGAGGCGCCGCCCGTACACCGGCAGCAGTTCGTAAACCCCGTCGCCGAAGAGGAAGCCGCGGTCCAGCACCGGCACCCGGGCCTGGCCCAGCGGCAGGAATTCCCCGTTAAGAAAGCACAGGCTCTCGGGCTGGATCGGCGCAGGATGCATCGCGGCTTCTCCTTGCTCTGGGGATCAGGGCGGCAAGCGGGTCAGGTTACTTGATCCACAGCCGCAGCGCATCCCAGGTGCGGCCCACGAAGCCAGCCTGCTCCACGGGCTCCAGCACCACCAGCGGCACTTCCGTCACCGGCGTGCCCGCGCGGGTGCTGACCTTGACGGTACCCACGCGCTGGCCCTGCGCCAACGGCGCCACCAGCGGATCGCTGCGCTCGACCTTGGTCTGCAATTGCTGGCCCTCGCCCTTGGGCACCGTCACCACCACGCCGGTGGCGGCACCGAGCTTGGCTTGAGAGGACACGCCCTTCCACACCTCGGGCGTGACGATGGCCTTGCCCGGCTCGAACAGGCGCACGTTGTCGAAGGCGCCGTAGCCCCAGTTCAGCAGCTTCTGGCTCTCGCTGGCGCGCGCCTCGCGCGAGGCCGTGCCCAGCACCACCGTCAGCAGCCGGCGCTTGCCGTTGGGGAAATCGCGGCTGGCGCTGGCCACCAGGCAGTAGCCCGCGGCGTCGGTGTAGCCGGTCTTCATGCCGTCCACCGTCGGGTCACGGCGCAGCAGCAGGTTGCGGTTGTCCTGGCGGATCTTGTTGTACGTGTAGTCCTTGAGCGCGTAGTACGGGTAGTACTCGGGGAAGTCGCGGATGATGCGCGCGGCGATCACGGCCATGTCGCGTGCCGTGCTGCGGTGCCCCGGCTCGGTGATGCCGGTGACGTTCTTGAAGGCCGTGTTCTTGAGGCCCCAGGCCTGCGCCTGGCGGTTCATCATGGCCACGAAGCCTTCCACGGAGCCCGCCACGCCCTCGGCCAGCGCCACTGCGGCGTCGTTGCCCGACTGCACGATCATCCCGCGCAGCAGCTCGTCCACCTTCGGGCTCATGGTGGTGTCGATGAACATCACCGAGGCGCCGCCCTTGCGCTCGTTCCAAGCGCGCTGGCTCACGGGCAGCGTCTGCTCCAGCGTGAGCTTCTTGTCGCGCAGCGCATTGAAAACCACGTAGGCGGTCATGAGCTTGGTCAGCGAGGCCGGATCGGCCGGCGCATCGGCCTCGCGCTCGGCCAGGGTCTGGCCGCTGGAGACATCGAGCAGGATGTACTCGCGGGCCGCGATCTCGGGCGGCTGAGGCGCCTGGGCAAAACTCGGAAGTGCCAGCGGCAGGGCCAGCAGGAAGGCGATCAGGCGTTTCATGGGCAAATCTAGGGTGGGAAACGTCAACGCGACGCCCGGCCCGTGCGACGACGGGCCGGGCGCAGGAAGAGAAAAAAATCAGTGCGCGAGGTGGCGCAGCACGATCGACTTGAGCAGCGGTAGCTGGCCGTGGAAGAAATGGCCGCCCCCGGGCACCACCACCACCGGCAGGGATTGCGGACGCGCCCAGTCCAGCGTGGCTGACAGCGGCACCACCTCGTCGTGCTCGCCGTGCACCACCAGCGTGTCCGCCGGCACTGCGGCGACGTCGAAGCGGCTGGTGGCCGGGCCGACCAGCACCAGGCGCTGCGGTGCGGGCTGCACGCGCTGTGCAACGTGCGAGGCCACGAAGCCGCCGAAGGAGAAGCCGCCCAGCAGCAGCGGCTCGTCGCCCTGGCGCATTGCGGCGACCACGGCCAGCGCGTCCTCGATCTCGCCGCGCCCCTCGTCCCACGCGCCGCCGGAAGCCCCGACGCCACGGAAGTTGAAGCGCACGCTGCGCCAGCCCACCTGCACACAGGCGCGCGCCAGGGTCTGCACCACCTTGTTGTCCATGGTGCCGCCGTGCTGCGGGTGCGGATGGCACAACACGGCCAGACCGCAGGGCGTGCCTTCGGCCGGCACGTCCACGGCGCACTCGATCTCGCCGGCCGGGCCCGGCACGCGCAGGCGTTGGGTCTGGGCGTTCATCAGCGGCCCACGTCCGGCGGCAGCAGCAGGCGCTCCACCACACGGCCCTCCTTGAGATGGGACTCGACGATCTCGTCAATGTCCTCCTTGTCCACGAAGGTGTACCAGGTGGCCTCGGGATAGACCACCGCCACCGGTCCGCCGGCGCAGCGGTCCAGGCAGCCGGCCTTGTTCACGCGCACCCCGCCCGGGCCCGCCAGCCCGGCGGCCTTGACGCGCGCCTTGCAGTGGTCGAAAGCCCCCTGCGCATCGTGCTGCGCACAGGACGCTTCCCCGTTCTCCCGCGCGTTCAGGCAGAAGAAAATGTGGTGCTTGTAGTAGCTCATCCCCGGGATTGTAGGGACGGGGTTTTACTTACAGGCGGTCACCAGAAGTTGCCGTGCGGCGGGCCGTGATACCCGTCACCCGCCGTGCCGCCAGGACTCGAACGCGGCCTTTGCCCAGCAGCGTTCGAGCCTCGCGATGGCTTGAGCTGCCATGGTCTCAGCTGTCGTCGCGCGCGCCCACGCGCACCAGCAACCAAGCGGCAGCGGCGTAGGGCCACAGCCAGCCGAGCCAGCGCGACAGCCCATGGAAGCGGATGAAGCGTCCCTGCGACCAGGCCTGCAGGCTCTGCGTGTAATAGGCGTTTTCCGGTGCCTGCGCCACCACCACCACCTGCGCCGTCAGCACCATCAATCCCACCGCCGCCGCCAGCCGCAACGGCAGCACGCAGCACGCCAGCGCAACCAGCAGTCCCAGCGTCAGTCCCGGCACGGCCGTCGGCGTGAGCCAGGCCAGCGCATGTTCGGGACCGAAGTTCAGCGCCGTGGACAGCGTGCTCACCGCCAAGGCCAGCACCAGCGCGCCCAGGGTCAGCACGGCGCGGCGCGCGCGCGAACGCATCGCGGCGAAAGCCACCAGGCACGGCGCCAACAGGCCCAGCGCGATGCACAGCATCTCGGTGGCCGGCGACAGCGGGGTGAGCAGCGGCGAAGACGGGCGCAGCCATGACTCGGCGGCCGGTGCCCAGGGCGTGTCTTCCAGCGCCAGGCGCGCCAGCTCGCGCAATTCGTCCCAGCATTGGCCCAGCCCCAGCGGCACGGGCGTCGGGAACAGCAGCGCCAGGGGCCACAGCAGCAGCAGCGTCAGCGCACCGGCACTGGCAGGGATGAACCAGCGGTCGCGCAACGACTGCCACACGCGCAGTGCCCCCAGGCCCGCCAGCGCTGCGGCCACGAGCGCGCCCGTTATGCCGCCGCCGCTGTTGAGCAGCCAGTCCTCGCGGCTGGGCACGCGCTCGGGCAGGAAGTTCTGGGTCAGCTCCAGCACGTACGACAGCAGCGTCGGCGACAGCACCGCCAGCAACAGGGCCCAGCCCCAGCGCCAGCCGCTGCGCACGCCGACGCCGTAGAGCAGCGCGCCCAGCGGCATGTAGCCGATGAAATTGGCCCAGATGTCAAAAGCGATGTGGTACTGCGCCAAGGGCAGCGTCAGCAGCGACTGCAACGACTGCCCCGGCGGCCAGCGCCAGCCTTTGAAGGGGTACAGGCTCGCGTAGACGATCAGCAGCGCAAAGGCCGCCGACAGCGGCACGGTGGCCGAGCTGCGCCGCCGCGCCATCAGCGTCGCGGCTCCGTCCAGCGCCGGTGCGGCATCTGGCGCGTGCCTCGGACTTCGAGCACCTTCACCACTTCAGAAGGGCTTGACCACGACCAGGATCACGATGGCCGTGAACAGCAGCACCGAGACCTCGTTGAACACGCGAAACCAGCGATGGCTGCGCTGGTTGCCCGACTGCTCGAAGCGGCGCAGCAGCGTACGGCAAACATGGTGGTAACCGATCACACCGACCACCAGAAGCAGTTTCGCATGCAACCAACCATTGCCTGGCCCTTTGCCCACGCCGATGCCCAGCCACAGCCAAAGACCCAGCGCCACGGCCGGCACCATCAGCATGCTGCTGAAGCGGTAGAGCTTGCGCGCCATCAACAGCAGCCGCTCGCGCTCGGCATGCGAGTCCGCCGGCACCATGGCCAGGTTCACGAACAGCCGAGGCAGATAGAACAGGCCAGCAAACCAGCTGGCCACAAAGACGATGTGCAGGGCCTTGACCCATAGGTAGGCGGAACTCATGCGGCCATTATCGGCAGCACCCGCCGTGCCCCGCTGCGCTGAGGCAAGGCGGCCAAAGAGGCGCGCACAAAAAGAAGCCCCGGGCATCGCCCGGGGCCGCAAGCCTTGCGCTGTCATGACGACAAGGCACCTGCTCAGGGAGGAAAAGCAGGGAATGAAGCCTCGCGGCTATCATTCGAGTTCCAGTCTAGCAGGCGCTTGCCTGCCCAATGCGGGCCGGTCACGAGGGCTTACGGGCCTTTCATTCGCCACGCGGCTGCACCGGTTTCCGCGCCTCATCCAAGGACGCCTTGCCGTGCACATCCAGCCCCCCTTCCCCGCCAGCCGGCCGCGCCGCCTGCGCCGCGACGAGTTCACCCGCGCGCTGGTGCGCGAACACCGCTTGGCGCCGCAGGACCTGATCCTGCCGGTGTTCCTGCTCGAGGGCAGCAACCGCGTCGAAGACGTGGCCAGCATGCCCGGCGTGCAGCGCATGAGCCTGGACCGGCTCTTCAGCGTGGCCGAGCAGTGCGTCGGCCTGGGCGTGCCGGTGATGGCGCTGTTCCCCGTCATCGACGCCTCGCTCAAGACGCCCGACGGCCGCGAAGCCGCCAACCCCGAAGGCCTGGTGCCGCGCGCGGTGCGGGAGCTCAAGAGCCGCTTCCCGCAGCTGGGCCTGCTCACCGACGTGGCGCTGGACCCCTACACCAGCCACGGCCAGGACGGGCTGCTCGACGAAACTGGCTACATCCTCAACGATGCCACCGTGGCCGTGCTCAAGGCGCAGGCCCTGGCTCAGGCGCAGGCCGGCGTGGACATCGTTGCGCCCAGCGACATGATGGACGGGCGCATCGGCGCCATCCGCACCGCGCTGGAAGAGGCCAAGCTCGTGCACACGCGCATCATGGCCTACAGCGCTAAGTACGCCAGCGCCTTCTACGGCCCCTTCCGCGATGCCGTGGGCAGCGCCGCCAACCTGGGCAAGGCCGACAAGAAGGTCTACCAGATGGACCCGGGCAACAGCGACGAGGCGCTGCGCGAGGTGGCGCTGGACATCGCCGAGGGCGCGGACATGGTCATGGTCAAACCCGGCATGCCGTACCTGGACATCGTGCGCCGCGTCAAGGACGAGTTCCGCGTGCCCACCTTCGCCTACCAGGTCAGCGGCGAGTACGCCATGCTCAAGGCCGCCGCGGCCAACGGCTGGCTCGACCACGACGCGGTGATGATGGAGTCGCTGCTGGCCTTCCGCCGCGCCGGCGCCGACGGCGTGCTCACCTACTTCGCGCTGGACGCCGCGCGGCTGCTGCGCGGACGCTGAATGCGCGTGCTCTACATCGGCGCCGACGGCGCGGTGGCGCTGGACGCGCTGCCCACGGCGCTGCCGCTGGAGGGCTTTCTCTGGGTCGGCTGCGAGCGCCCGGCCTTCGAGGCCGCGGTGCCCGCGCTGCAGCACGCGCTGCATCGCTGGGACTGCGGCGCGCTGGTGGACCTGCACGTCTCCGACCTGCTCAACGCGCAGCTGCCCAGCCACTTCGACTACACCTCCTGGTACGACCTGCTGGTGTTCCGCCGCCTCACAGCCTGCGCGCCCGAAGCGGCGGGCCCGTCATCTAGCGGGAGTAGCGGTACCGGCAGCCCCGGCGTCCCGGCGGCCACGGCCGCCCCGGGCACGGCCATCGCCCCGCAGCCCGCGCCGGCCCTGGTGGACACCAGCCCGGTGGGCTTTGCCATCTACGATCGGGTCCTGGTCACCGTGCACCCGCCCAAGTGCCCGGTGCGGGCCTATTTCGAGAAGCGCCTGTCCGCGGCCGGCGGCATGCGCGAGCGTGGCGGCTCGCGCCTGCCGGCCAGCCCGGCGGACCTGATGCTGCGCATGGTCAACCACATGGTGGACAGCTACCTCGACCTGCGCCGCCTGCTCACGCGCCAGCTCAGCGCGCTGCAGCAGGCGCTGCTGCACCCGCGCAGCCGCTTCCACGACTGGCAGGTGCTGCTGGACGCGCGCAACGCGCTGCACCTGCTGGAGGACACCTGCGAGGACCAGCGCGCGGCCATCCAGGAATGGATCGACGGCCTGGAAGAGCTGCCCCCGCCGCACGAGGCCCCCCCGGCGCGCGAGCTTGAACTGCTGAAGGTGCGCTCGCGCGACGTGCAGGAGCACATCGAGCGCGTGCTCTCGCACGTGCGGCGCCTGGAGCAGTCGGCCGAGACGGCGGTGCAGATGCACTTCTCCGCCCTCGGCCACCGCACCAACGACATCATGCGCACGCTCACCGTGCTCACCGCCATCTTCCTGCCGCTGAACCTGATCACGGGCTTCTTCGGCATGAACTTCGACGCCCTGCCGCTGATCCATTCCGGCACCGGCGTGTGGATCGCCATCGCGCTGATGGTGGCGCTGGGCGTGGGGCTGGGCTGGTTCTTCTGGCGCAAGCGCTACCTGGGCACCACGCGGCGCTGAAAGCGCGGCACGCGCCGCGGCTCAGTCCTTGGCGTAGGGGTCGTGCAACCCCAGGCCGAGCAGGATCTCGGTTTCTCGCGCTTCCATGACCTCGGCTTCGTCGTCCTGCTCGTGGTCGAAGCCCTGCGCGTGGAGCGTGCCGTGCACCAGCAAGTGCGCATAGTGATCGGCCAGGGGCAGCTTCATCTCCGCCGCCTCGCGCGCCACCACGGGGCCGCATAGCACCAAGTCGGCCACCACCACCGGCTCGTGCGCGTAGTCGAAGGTCAGCACGTTGGTAGCGTAGTCCTTGCTGCGGAACTCGCGGTTGAGCGAACGGCCCTCCTCCTCGCCGACGATGCGCACCGTGATCTCGGCCGGCAGCTCCTCCAGCGCGGCGCGGATCCAGCGCCGCACCTTGTGGCGCGGCAGCTCGGCGCGGTGCGCGGGGTCGGCAAATTGCAGCGACAGGCTCAGCTCGGGACGGGCGGCGGCCATCTCAGCGCCCTCCCCGGGCGTCGGCAGCCTCGTAGGCCTGCACGATGCGCGCCACCAGCGGGTGGCGCACCACGTCGGCAGCGGTGAAGCGCGTCATGGCGATGCCGCGCACACGCTGCAGCACGCGCTCGGCGTCCACCAGGCCGCTGGTCGTGCCCTTGGGCAGGTCGATCTGGCTGGTGTCGCCCGTGACGACGCACTTGCTGCCGAAGCCGATGCGGGTGAGGAACATCTTCATCTGCTCGGGCGTGGTGTTCTGCGCCTCGTCCAGGATGACGAAGGCGTGGTTCAGGGTGCGCCCGCGCATGAAGGCCAGCGGCGCGATCTCCAGCGTCGCGCGCTCGAAGGCCTTGGTGACACGGTCGAAGCCCATGAGGTCGTAGAGCGCGTCGTAGAGCGGGCGCAGGTAGGGATCGACCTTCTGCGTCAGGTCGCCGGGCAGGAAGCCCAGCCGCTCTCCAGCCTCCACCGCCGGGCGGGTGAGGATGATGCGCTGCACCTGGCTGCGCTCCAGCGCGTCCACCGCGCAGGCCACGGCCAGGAAGGTCTTTCCCGTGCCCGCCGGGCCCAGGCCGAAGGTGATGTCGTGCGCCAGGATGTTCTTGAGGTACTGCACCTGGTTGGGCGTGCGGCCCTGCAGGTCGGCGCGCCGGGTGTGCAGCACCACCTCGCCGCCCGGGCTGCCGGCCGCACCGTCGCCGCCGGCCGGCGCGTTGTCGCTGGTGGCTTCGGCCAGCGCCAGCTGCAGTGCCTCGGCCGGGATGGGCTTATTGGCGCGGTCGTACAGGCGCTGCAGCAGCGCGGCGGCGCGCTCGGCCTCGCGCTTGGTGCCCTCGATCCGGAAGGACTCGTTGCGCCGCGAGAGCTTGACACCCAGCGCGTCCTCGATGGCGCGCAAGTGCTCGTCGGTGGCGCCGCACAGGTGCGACAGGCGTTCGTTGTCGAGCGGGATGAAGGCGTGGCGCAGTATCAAAGGGCGGCCTCGGGTCTGGGAAGCGGGGCCGGCATTGTCGCCGCAGCATCGAGCCGCGCCGGCCGGGCGGTTTTGGCGGAAGGCTCCTGCACAATCTTTACATGCTCCTACTGCACTCCGGCGCACCGTGGCGGCGCCTTTTGGCGCTGCTGGTCCTGACACTGATGCTGTCCACCGCAGCCGCGACGGACGTCTTGCGCATCGAGCAGGCGCTCAGCGCCGAAGGCGACAGCACCCGTTTCCCGGAAGACGCCCCGCAGCGCACGGTGGCCCTGCCCGACGATTGGAACGCCTCGCGCCCGGGCCACGCGGGACCGGTGTGGTACCGCGTGCGCTTCGATGCCCCGATCGCGCAGGACAGCGACGAGGTGCTGGCGCTGTACGTCGAGCGCGCCTGCAGCAACCTGGAAGTGCAGATCAATGGGCAACGCCTGCACGCGGCCGGGCGCATGCGCGAGCCCGTGTCGCGCAACTGCCACCACGCCCAGCTCGTGACGCTGCCGGCGGCGCTGCTGCGCCCGGGGGGCAACCTGCTCGACATCAAGGTGGCGGGCGAGCCGCTGGAGCGCGTGGGCTCGCGGCTGCGCGCGGGCGGGTTGTCGGCACTGCAGATCGGCCCGCACGCGATGCTGGCACCGCTGCACGAGCGCCATCTCACGCTCAACGTCACGCTGCCGCTGGTGCTCAGCGGCAGCCTGCTGCTGCTGGGCGGCTTCATGTGCGTGCTGGGCTGGCTCAACCGGCGCCACAGCCACCTGGCCTACTTTGGCGTGCTGGCGGTGGGATCGGCACTGCTGACGGCGCGGCTGGGCTGGCGCGATCTGCCCTTCACCAGTTTCGAGACCGAGGTGGTGCTGGCCTCGCTGATGCCCGTGGTGACGCTGGCCGCGGTGCAGTTCCTGCTGCGCCGCGCCGGCCATCGCGTGCCGGGCGCGGGGCTGGTACTGCTGCTGCAGTGCGTGCTGGTACCCGCAAGCCTGCTGCTGGGCGGTCCGGCGCGCGTGCACCTGCTGGCCAACGCCTGGGCGACGCTGCTGACGCTGGAAGTGGTCGTGGCGCTGGCGCGCTTCCTGCGCCGGGCCTGGCGTCGACGCGGGCCACACGGATGGGCGGTGGGCATGCTGATCGCGGGCACCGCCGCGCTGGTGCTGGTGCAACTGCTGGCGCTGCGGGAGCCGTCGGGCTCGACCATGCTGGCGCTGGTGCACCTGTCGCTGCCGCTGACCTTCATCGGCATGGGCCTGCGCCTGGTGCAGTTGCATGGACGTGCACTGCAGGATGCCGAGGCCGACCGCCGCGTGCTGGAGGCACGCATTCGCGAGGCCACCGAGGAGATCGAGCGCAACTTCGCACAGCTCACCGAACTGCGCATCGAGCAGGTCACGGAACGCGAGCGCAAGCGCATCGCCGCCGACCTGCACGACGACCTGGGCGCCAAGCTGCTGACCATCGTGCACACCAGCGACAACGAGCGCATTTCCACGCTGGCGCGCGAAGCGCTGGAGGAAATGCGCCTGTCGGTGCGCGGCCTCACCGGCCGGCCCGTGCGGCTCATCGACGCGCTGGGCGACTGGCGCGCCGAAGCCATGAGCCGCCTGGCGCAGACCGGGATCGAGGCGCGCTGGGTGGCGCCCACCGACGACATGCCACAGACACTGTCTGCACGCGCCTACGTGCAGACCACGCGCATCCTGCGCGAAGCGGTCAACAACATCATCAAACACAGTGGTGCCACACACTGCACCGTGACTTGCCAAATCGAAGGCGGCGACTTCCAGCTCGCCATCCAGGACAACGGGCGCGGCATCCCGATGGAGCTCGACGGCCGGCTCGATCGTGGTCACGGCATGTCCAGCATGAAGCACCGGGCCAAGCAGCTGCAGGGCCAATGCCTGGTGGAATCCGGCCCCGGCTACGGCACCGTCATCCGCCTCACGCTGCCGCTGGAGCGCCACGCCGTGGCGGCTTAAAAACAAGCTCGCGTCATCCCTCCAGACGCGGGCCCCTGGGCGAGTGGGCTCAAACAGGGCCGCTGTTACCATGAACTACACACAACCCATGACTTCAGTGGAGGCCCTGTGAAGAACATCCTGCTCCTCGAAGACCTGCCGCAGATCCGCACCTGGCTCAAAAGTCTCGTGATGGAGGTGTTCCCCAATGCAGAGATCTCTGAAAGTGCACGCGTGCACGATGCACTGGGGTTGGTTTCAGCGCTGCGATTCGACCTCGCGCTGGTCGATCTGGGGTTGCCCGACGGCTCCGGCGTGGACGTGGTGACGGCGCTGCGCGAACAGCAGCCCGAGGCGCAGTCGGTGGTGGTGACGATCCACGACGACGACGAGCACCTCTTCCCCGCGCTGCAGGCGGGCGCCTATGGGTACATCCTCAAGGAACAGCCGCGCGAGCTCATCACCGAGCAGCTGCAGCGCATCAGCCAGGGCGAGCCGCCACTGTCGCCTTCCATCGCGCGGCGCGTCATTGCCTACTTTGCCGCGCAGGCCAAGCCGCAGGCGCCGCTGATGCCGCATGTGCAGCTCACAGAACGGGAAAGCGAAGTGCTGCTGCGCGTGGCCAAGGGCTTCACGTTGCCCGAGATTGGCGTGCAGCTCAATTTGTCGCGGCACACTATCGCGGACTACGTGAAACAGATTTACAGGAAGCTGAACGTCAGTTCCCGGGCCGAGGCTGCGCTGGAGGCACAGCGGTTGGGACTGTTCGGCCGGAGCCGATGATCCCAAAAACCCTTCCCGCTTTCCACGCAAGCGGCGCACAAGCGCCGCTTTTTCATGTCCGCAGCCCGCGCGGAGGCCACCCGTGATCGGCCGCCTGCAGGGACAGCTCGTCGAAAAGTCGCCGCCGCTGGTGATGCTCGATGTCAGCGGGGTCGGCTACGAAGTGGACGTGCCGATGAGTACCTTCTACCAGCTGCCCGCGCTGGGCGAGCGCGTCACGCTGTTGACGCATCTGGTAGTGCGTGAGGACGCGCATCAACTCTTCGGCTTTCTCTCGGTGGAGGAGCGCGCGACCTTCCGCCAGCTCATCCGCATCAGCGGCGTCGGCCCGCGCATGGCGCTGTCGCTGCTTTCGGGCCTGAGCGTGGCCGAGCTGGCTCAGGCGGTGAGTCAGCAGCAGAGCGGGCGGCTGGTGAAGGTGCCGGGCATCGGCAAGAAAACCGCGGAGCGGCTACTCCTGGAGCTCAAGGGCAAGCTCGGCCCTGACCTGGGCCAGCCGGTCACGGTGGCCAACGACGCGCAAGCCGACATCGTGCAGGCGCTCATCGCGCTGGGCTACGCCGAGCGCGATGCCAGCGCCGCGCTCAAGGCCCTGCCGGCCGACGTTGGCGTGAGCGAGGGCATCAAGCTCGCGCTTCGGGCGCTGTCGCGCTGAAGCGCGGCGGGACTCAATGCTTGTGATCGTGCCCGTGCGCGGGCATTGACGCCGCGGCACCCGTGCCGCGGTTGCCCACCACCAGTTCGGTCTTCACCTCGCCGGATTTCTCGAAGCGCAGCACCAGCGGCACCCGCTCGCCCGTGCGCAGCGGTGCCTTCAGGCCCATGAGCATGAGGTGCAGTCCGCCGGGCGCCAGATCCACCGTGGCGCCCGCGGGCAGCTCGATGGCGTCCACCTGGCGCATGCGCATCACGTCACCGGACATCTGCATGCTGTGCAGTTCCACCCGCTCGGCCGCGGACGTGCTGGCACCCAGCAGCCGGTCGGCCGCACCACCCGTGTTCTGCAATTGCAGGTAGGCGCCGCCTACGGGTTGGCCGGCCACGGTGGGCCGAGCCCAGGCGTCTCGGGCCTGGACGGTGCCCGGCTGGGCCCAGGCGGTGGAATTCAGCAGCAGCGCAGCAGCCAGCAGGCCTTGGCGCAGGGTCGGGAGCTTCATGGCGAGGTCTCGTTTCAATGGTGATCGTGGCCGCCGGCCACTACAGGCAGCACCTCCAGCATCACGGCGGGATGCTCCGGGCGCGCGGTGGCCGGGTCCGTGGACGGCGCCTGGAACCACTCGATGCGGCCGCGCTCGCATTCCTGCACCACCTGCAGCGCCAGGCGTTGGGGCTGCTCGGGCAGCGTCGCGACGAAGGCGAACTCGTCGGCAAAGGCATCGGGCACGCTGCCGCCTTCCCAGGTGATCTCGCGCACTTCCTCGGTGACTTGGCGGCCGTGGCGCAGATAAGGCTGTGCCAGCGCCATGCGTGGCGCCGTCAGGCTCCAGCCGGGCTTGACCAGAGGTCGCGCGCCATGCAGCGCCTCGGGCAGGCGCACGCGCAGCCGCGTGGTGGCGCTGCCTTCGCAGCCATGGTCCACGCGCAGCGTCAGCGTCGCGCCGCCGGCAGCCGCGGGCGGCTCCACGGTGACATGGGCCGATGCCGGCACCGCGGCCAGCAGCGCCGCAGCCGCCGGGACGAGCAGGGAAGGAAAAACGGGGCATTGGACAGTCCGGACCTGGGAAGCAGCCGCCCCGGCAGGAGCGCGGGACTTGGGCGGCGGCATCTTAGCCAGCCCTGGAGGGCGGCCGATAATGGCTGTATGAGCATACAGACGGACGAATTCGCGGGCGCCCCCTCGCGCCGCGTCGTCAGCGCAGTCCCGGGCTCGCCCAACGAGGAAGCTTTCGAGAAGGCGCTGCGGCCCAAGGGGTTGCGCGAGTACGTGGGCCAGGCCAAGGCGCGCGAGCAGCTGGAGATCTTCATCGGCGCGGCACGCAAGCGGCGCGAGGCGTTGGACCATGTGCTGTTGTTCGGCCCGCCGGGGCTGGGCAAGACCACGCTGTCGCACATCATTGCCGCGGAGCTGGGCGTCAACCTGCGCCAGACTTCCGGCCCGGTGCTGGAAAAACCCAAGGACCTCGCGGCCATCCTCACCAGCCTGGAGCGGCACGACGTGCTGTTCATCGACGAGATCCACCGCCTCTCGCCGGTGGTGGAAGAAATCCTCTACCCGGCGCTGGAGGACTACCAGATCGACATCATGATCGGCGAGGGTCCGGCGGCGCGCTCGATCAAGCTGGATCTGCAGCCCTTCACGCTCGTGGGCGCCACCACCCGCGCGGGCATGCTCACCAACCCGCTGCGCGACCGCTTCGGCATCGTGGCTCGGCTGGAGTTCTACACGCCGCAGGAGCTGGCGCGCATCGTCACGCGCTCGGCCGGGCTGCTGGAGGCCCCCATCGACGCCGAGGGCGCCATGGAGATCGCACGGCGCTCGCGCGGCACGCCGCGCATCGCCAACCGGCTGCTGCGCCGCGTGCGCGACTACGCCGACGTCAAAGGCGACGGCAGCATCGGCGGCGCGATTGCCTCGGCCGCACTGGCCATGCTCGACGTGGACCCGCAGGGCTTCGACCTCATGGACCGCAAGCTGCTGGAGGCGGTGGTGCACCGCTTCGACGGTGGCCCGGTGGGCCTGGACAACGTGGCCGCGGCCATCGGCGAGGAGTCCGGCACCATCGAGGACGTGATCGAACCCTACCTGATTCAGCAGGGCTACCTGCAGCGCACGCCGCGCGGACGCATCGCCACGCTGGCGGCCTACCGGCACCTGGGCGTGGCGCCCAAAGCCGGTGCCGGAGACCTGTTCGAAGGCTGAGCTGCGGGCTCGTGGACCCGGCTCGGCTACAGCATGTCCTCCACCACCAGGCGGTGGTAGCGCTCGGCCAGGCGCGCCCCGTGACGGCGCACTACCTCGCCCACCCGCAGTGCCTGTTCGTCCTCGGGCGCGAACACGATCAGCCAGCCGCACCCCTCGCGCGCCAGCTCGCAGTAGCGGCGCATGAGCACGACCTCGTGGCCGAACTCGGCCGTGCCGGAGATGCCTTCGAGGAGCTCACGCATCTCGCGGCCCTCCTCTTCACCGGTGTAGAACAGGATGTCCTCGGGCCCGAAGCCCAGCTTGCGCAGATCGCGTGCAGCCTGCTGCGCCGCTGCGTCGTCGGGAAAGGCGATCACCACATGCCCCACGGGCTTGAAGGCACCGAAGGACACGGGCACCTGGGTCTTGGTCATCCGCTTCACCGCCATGGCCGACCTCCGCTCTGTGGAAGGCGACCGCGGGCAGCCACCGCGGCCGGTGGCTTGCAGCGTCGCGGCCGCATCCGGAAGCAAGGGCAAAACAAATGCCCGCCAGAACGGCGGGCATGACAGCGGCCTGGGGAGCGAGCAGGCCGCAAGGGTCCAGGACCGAACGAGGTGTTCCTCAGGCTTCCTTGCGCCGGCGCTGCTGCCAGGCCAGCAGCTCGCCCACGAAGCCGCGGCGGAAGGCCACCACGCACACCACGAAGATGATGCCGATGATCACCGTCACCCACGAGCCCACGCGGTCGGCGAGGAAGTTCTGCAGCCCGATGATGGTGAAGGAGCCCAGCACCGGACCGGCAAAGGTGCCCATGCCCCCCAGCAGCGTCATCAGCACCACCTCGCCCGAGAGCGACCAGTGCACGTCCGACAGGGTGGCAAAGCCCAGCACCAGCGTCTTGAGCGCGCCGGCCAGGCCGGCGATGGCGGTGGAGAGCACGAAGGCCAACAGCTTGTACTTGTCCACGTCGTAGCCCAGCGAGACGGCACGCGGCTCGTTCTCCCGGATGGCCTTGAGCACCTGTCCATAGGGCGAGTGCACGATGCGGATCACGCCCAGGTACACGGCCACAAAAACGGCCAGCACCACGAAGTACATCGCCACGTCGTTGGCCAAAGGAATGAAGCCCAGCAGGTGACCGCGCGGCACGCCCTGCAGCCCGTCCTCGCCGCCGGTGAACGGCGCCTGCAGGCACACGAAGTACACCATCTGCGCCATGGCCAGCGTGATCATGGCGAAGTAGATGCCCTGGCGCCGAATGGCAATAAGCCCGACCAGCAGCCCGATGAGCGCGGCGATGACGGTGCCCGCCACCACTCCCAGCTCCGGCGACCAGCCCGCGCTGCGCACCAGCCAGCCCGTGGCGTAGGCGGCCGATCCCATGAAGGCCGCGTGCCCGAAGGACAGCAGCCCCGTGAAGCCCAGCAGCAGGTTGAAGGCGCAGGCGAAGATGGCAAAGCACAGCGCCTTCATCATGAATACCGGGTACAGCCCGATGAACGGCGCGGCCACCAGCACCGCCAGCACGACCAGCCACAGCAGCCGGGAACGCCGCTCCAGGGTCACAGCAGAAGGGGTGGTGCTCATCATTTCTCCTTGCCGAACAGCCCGGCGGGCCGCAGCACCAGCACGATGGCCATGATCACGAACACCACGATGCTGGAAGCCTCGGGATAGAAGACCTTGGTCAGGCCCTCCACCAGCCCCAGCATCAGCCCGGTGAGGATCGAGCCCAGGATCGAGCCCATGCCGCCGATGACCACCACCGCGAACACGACGATGATGAGGTTGCTGCCCATCAGCGGCGTGACCTGGATCACCGGCGCGGCCAGCACGCCTGCCAAGGCTGCCAGCCCGGCGCCGGCGGCGTAGGTGAGCATCACCATCACCGGCACGTTGATGCCGAAGGCCTGCACCAGCGCCGGGTTCTCGGTACCTGCGCGCAGCGTCGCCCCGAGCGGCGTCTTCTCGATCAGGAACCAAGTGCCCAGGCACACCACCAGCGAGGCCCCGATGACCCAGGCGCGGTAATTGGGCAGCACCATGAAGCCCAGGTTGGTGGCGCCCTGCAGCAGCTCCGGCACTGGGTATTGCTGGCCCGAGACGCCGAACTGCTCGCGGAACACCCCTTCGGCAATGAGCGCCAGCCCGAAGGTCAGCAGCAGCCCGTAGAGCGGATCGAGCTTGTAGAGCTGCTTGAGCAGCGTGCGCTCGATCACCACACCCAGCGCGCCCACCACCAGCGGCGCCAGCAGCAGCGCGACCCAGTAGTTGATGCCCAGGTATTCCAGCCCCAGCCAAGCCACGTAGGCGCCGATCATGTACAGCGCGCCGTGCGCGAAGTTCACGATGCCCAGCAGGCCGAATATCACGGCCAGCCCGAGGCTGAGCATGGCGTAGAAGGAGCCGTTGACCAGGCCCAGCATGAGCTGGCCCAGGAAGGCCTGGTGCGGTATGCCAAAGATGTCCACGTGGTCCAGTCCCGATGTGGAATGCGGTTGCGACGCGCCGTTCCCAGCCCTCGCTGCGAACGGCGCGCGTCGCGCTGGAGCTCAGGGCGTCACTGCTTCCACAGCGCGCACTTGCTCTCGGCCTTGGTCGTGAAGGCCGCGTCGCCCTTGATGGTCTCCACGACGTTGTAGTAGTCCCAGGGCTCGGTGGACTGCGCCGGCGTCTTGACCTGCATGAGGTACATGTCGTGCACCATGCGACCGTCATCGCGCACGTAGCCGTTCTTGGCAAAGACGTCGTTGACCTTGGTCTTCTTGAGCTGGGCCATCACCTTGTCGCCGTCGTCGGTGCCGATGGCCTTGACCGCCTGCAGGTAGTTCAGCGCCACCGAGTAGTCGGCTGCCTGCAGCGACGAGGGCATGCGCTTGACCTTGTCGAAGAACTTGCGGCCCCAGGCGCGGCTTTCGGCGTCGCGGTTCCAGTACCAGCTGTCGGTGAGGTACATGCCCTGCGTGTTCTTCAGACCCAGCGAGTGCACGTCGTTGATGAACATCAGCAGCCCGGCGAGCTTCATCGACTTGGTAACGCCGAATTCGTTGGCCGCCTTGATGGCGTTGATGGTGTCGCCGCCGGCATTGGCCAAGCCCAGGATCTGCGCCTTGCTCGACTGCGCCTGCAGCAGGAAGCTGGAGAAGTCGCTGGCCGAAAGCGGGTGCTTGACCGAGCCGGCCACGCTGCCGCCGGCTGCCTTGACGACGTTGGCGGTGTCGTTCTGCAGCGACTGGCCGAAAGCGTAGTCGGCGGTGAGGAAGAACCAGCTCTTGCCGCCGGCACGCACCACCGCGCCGCCGGTGCCCTTGGCCAGGGCCACGGTGTCGTAGGCCCAGTGGATGGTGTAAGGCGAGCACTGCTCGTTGGTCAGCGCCGAAGTGCCCGCACCCACGGCGATGAAGGGCTTCTTCTTCTCGGCCGCCACCTTGGCCATGGCCAGGCTGGTGCCGGAGTTGGTGCCGCCGATGAGCATGTCCATGCCCTGCGTGTCGAACCACTCGCGCGCCTTGGCGGCGGCAACGTCGGCCTTGTTCTGGTGGTCGGCGGTGAGCAGCTCGATCTTCTTGCCGTTGACGTTGCCGCCCATCTCGGTGATGGCCATGCGAATGGCCTCGGCACCAGCCTGGCCGTCGATGTCGGAGTACAGCCCGCCCATGTCGGTGATGAAGCCGATGCGGATCACGTCACCCGAGAACTGAGCATGCGCCGTACCAATGGATGCAAGCGCAACGGCACAGCCGGCGGCGAGGGTCTTGAGTTTCATTTCAGGTCTCCTTGGGATTGGTACTTCAAGTCGTCAAACGCCCAGGTACTCCCGCAGCTTCTGGCTGTGCTGCGGCAGCTGGGCCTGGGTGAACTCCTCGATCACGCGGCCGTGCTCCATCACGAGGAATCGGTCCGCCAGCGGGGCGGCGAATCGGAAGTTCTGCTCCACCATCACGATGGTGTAGCCCTGGCGGCGCAGCGCCAGCACCATCTCGGCCAGCTTCTGCACGATCACCGGGGCCAGGCCCTCCGAGATCTCGTCGAGCAGCAGCAGCCGTGCGCCGGTGCGCAGGATGCGCGCCACCGCCAGCATCTGCTGCTCGCCGCCCGAGAGCCGCGTGCCCTGGCTCGAAGCGCGCTCGCGCAGGTTGGGGAACATGGTGTAGATCTGCTCCACGCTCATGCCGCCCTTGGTGAGCACGGGCGGCAGCATCAGGTTCTCCTGCGTGGAAAGGCTGGAGAAGATGCCCCGCTCCTCGGGGCAGTAGCCCACGCCCAGCCGCGCGATACGGTGCGTGGGCATGGAAATGCTCTCGGCGCCGTGGACCTTGATCGAGCCCTTGCGGCTGCCCGTGAGGCCCATGATGGCGCGCAGCGTGGTCGTGCGCCCGGCGCCGTTGCGCCCCAGCAGCGTCACCACTTCGCCCTCGTCGACCGTGAAGTCCACGCCGTGCAGCACGTGCGACTCGCCGTACCAGGCATGCAGGTTGCGCACCTCCAGCAAGCGCCGGCGCGTGCCGCCGGGCGCAGTGGCAGCCGCGGGGGCCGTGGTGGCGGGCTGCATGCCCGCGGGCGGCAGCGGGGTGACCACGTCGGTGCGTTCCATCAGTGCGCTCCCTGCAGTTCGACGTTGGCGCTGCCCATGTAGGCCTCCACCACCGCCGGGTTGGCCGATACCTGCGCGTACGGGCCCTCGGCCAGCACGGCACCGCGCTGCAGCACCGTGATGGTGTCGGCGATGCTGGAGACCACGCTCATGTTGTGCTCCACCATCAGCACCGTGCGGTCTGCGGCCACCTTCTTGATGAGCTGGCGGATGCGGTCCACGTCCTCGATGCCCATGCCCTGCGTGGGCTCGTCCAGCAGCATCAGCCGCGGCTCCATGGCCAGCGTGGTGGCGATCTCCAGCGAGCGCTTGCGCCCGTAGCTCAGCTCCACCGCCGGCAGCTCGGCATAGCGCTGCAGGTCCACCGCGTGCAGCAGCTCCATCGCTCGCTCGTTGAGCACATTGAGCGAGCGCTCGGAACGCCAGAACTGAAACGAGGGCCCCAGCTTCTTGCGCTGCAGCGCCACGCGCACGTTCTCCAGCACCGTGAGGTGAGGGAACACGGCCGAGATCTGGAAGGAGCGGATCACGCCGCGGCGCGCCACCTGCGCCGGCGCCTCGCGGGTGATGTCCTCGCCCTCGAAGAAGATGCGGCCCGAGCTGGGCTGCAGGAATTTGGTAAGCAGGTTGAAGCAGGTGGTCTTGCCTGCGCCGTTGGGGCCGATCAGCGCGTGGATCGTGCCGCGGCGCACACGCAGGTTGACCTTGTTGACCGCGACAAAACCCTTGAACTCACGGGTGAGATCCTGGGTTTCCAGGATGTATTCGCCGCTCATGCGCCGACTCCTTGCTTGTCGATGTCCGGGCGAGCCGGCGGCACCGTGCCGCCCAGCCGCTGCGTGAGCTCGCGCGCCGTGCCCAGCACCACTTCCAGGTGCCGTGCACTGGCATCAGTGCCGAGCATGCTTTTGTTGATGCACACGCCCACGCCGGCCACGGCCTGGCCCGAGGCGTCGAACACTGCCGCGCCCATGCAGTACACGCCCTCGCGCACGCCTTCGTCGTCGATGCTGTAGCCGCGCTCGCGCGTGACACGCAGCTCGCGCTTGAGCGCCGCACGGGTGAGCGGTCCCTTGCCCGACATGCGCGGCAGCGGATCGGCCTTGAAGAGCTGCGCCAGCCGCTCCGGGCTCTGGTGCGCCAGCATCGCCTTGCCCGTGGCAGCAAGATGCGCCGGCAACCTCATGCCCACGTTGAAGGCCAGCCCCAGCGGACGCCGCCCGGGGCGCGCAGCCACGTACACCACCTCGGTGCCGTCAAGCACCGAGAGGATGATGGTCTCGTCGTGAGCGCCGCCGGCCGCGGCTTTCCACAGCGCGTTGAACTCGTCCGTCACCTGCGTGCCGGCCACGAAGGCCTCGGCCAGCCCCATCACTCGCGCACCGATGAGGAAGGCCCCGTCGGGCTGACGGCGCAGGTAGCCGAAATTCAGCAGCGTGTTGCACAACCCATGCACGCTGCTCTTGGGATAGCCCAGCTCCGCAGCCAGCCGCGCCAGCGTCAATGGCGTGCGCGACTGCGCGATGCGCTCCAACAGCGTGAGTGCCCGCGCAACGGCCGGCACCAGCGGCGCTTGCGGCGACGCGGCTTCACCCGAGCCCAAGGCCGTGGGACGAGCGGTGGCACGGCGCGCGCGATTGGCGATGACGGCGGAGTTGTTCAACCGGCTGAATGCAATTCAATAGACGGAACCGGATAGTCCGCACTTGCCGCTTGCCTGTCATCAACGTCGGCACCAAACCGCGGGAATGTCCTGTTGGGGGAAACCCTGTCGGCAAGCCAGGTGCATGCGGGATGCTTTTCACATCGCCGCCAAGCAATGCATGTGAGGGTTGCGTGCGAAATCACACTGAAGGGGGAATCGAATTCCCCCTTCAGTGTGAGAAAAAGTGCTTGAAGGCGGCGTCCGGCTGCAAGCCGGTCACTGCAGGCTTGCCACGCAGTGCCGCGCGGCGCGCGCGCCTCAGCGGCTCCAGCAGTCCGGCGGCGTGCGCACCGCGCTGCCGTGGCGCACCGTCACCACCAGCGTGGTACAGCCGCTGTCGCCGGCTTGGCTACGGCCCGCCACGGCGACAGCCGCGACGGCGTAGCCGGCGGCGCCGGCATCGGACAGCGCCAGGGAGTAGTAGCCACCCGCGCTGGCGGCGTTTAGGCCCAGCCCCTGCGGTGGTGGCGCGGCCAGCTCCGCTGCGTAGCCGGGATGGGCGCCACGCCAACGTTCCTGCGCCTGCTCCACCTGCATCAGCGCCACCGCCGCATCGGTGCGGCGGCTCTTGCGCACCTGCGCCATGTAGGAGGGGTAGGCCGTGGCGGCCACCACCGCGGCGATGGCCAGAGCCACCATCGCTTCCACCAGCGTGAAGCCTGCGCCTGTGAGACCTTTGGATGCGTTTGTGTGCGCCATCGCCGCAGTGTGTGCATGCGATCGACGCAGCGGAGACCGCGCAGGGCGTGCGGTCCCCCAGGCGTGCGTCAGTAGAACTTCGGGGGAGTGTGCGCCCGCCGCGGTACAAACAGTGCGCCAGCGCCCTGGAGTCTCCCGCTGCAGGCCGCAGCGGGGGACTCAGCGCTCAGGACAGCTCGTCCAGCGCCGGACGCGCCAAGTGCGTGTCGTCACTCCAGCCCACGAGCATGAAGCCCTGCGGCGTGTGCAGCAGGCGGTTGAGCGTAGCGTTGCCGACTTGCCAGGTGCGCGGCGCCTGCAGTTCCAGCCGCGTGGCAGCGCGGTAGAGGCAGTCGAGCACCCCGCCATGCGAGACCAGCGCGATCGACTGCCCCGGGTGGCGCGATGCCAGCCTTGCCGCCGCCGCCACGCAACGCTCGTAGAACTCGCTGAGCGTTTCCCCGCCCTCGGGGCCGAAATCGGGGTCGCGCCGCCGCCAGCGCAGGCTTTCCTCGGGCCAGCGCTGCTCGATCTCGTCGAAGCGCAGTCCCTCGAAACGGCCGAACAGCCGCTCGCGCAGCCCCGGCTCGGGCTGCACCGGCAGGCCGACGGCCTGCGCGAAAGGCGTGGCGGTTTCGATGGCCCGCCCCAGGTCGCTGGCATAGACGGCGTGCAGGGGCTCGTCGGCCAGCGCCTGCGCCAGGCACTGGGCCTGCCAGCGCCCGTTGGCATTGAGCGGGATGTCGGTGTGGCCCTGGATGCGCGTATCGGCGTTCCAGTCGGTTTCGCCGTGGCGGATGGCGATGATGCGGGTGGGTTCCAGGGGAGTTTCCTTTGCAGCGCAGGTTGCGCGGCGGCGCTCAGGGCTGCGCCAGCAGCCGGCGGTTGAGGGTGTAGGTGCCGCTGAAACGGGCTTCAGCCAGCACGTGGGCGGCCAGCGCCGCGCGCGCCTGCGCGCCGGTGAAGGCGCCTTCCACCGACAGCCGCGGCACCGACAGTGCGTAGAGGGTGAACACGTAATGGTGCACCAGCGCGTCGTTGAAGGGCGGGAAGGGGCCGTCATAGCCGAAATAGTTGCCGGCCATTTGCGCATCGCCGGCGAACCAGCCGGTGTAGTCGTTCAGGCCCTGGCGCGCACCGTGCGGCGCTGCCGGCCCGGGCTTGCCGCGCGCGGTGAAACCCTGGCTGAACTGGCCTTCGCCGATCGCGGTGAGCGTGGGCGGCAGGTCCACCAACACCCAGTGGAAGAAGTCCACGCGCGGCAGCTCGGCGGGCACTTCGCGGTCAGGCTGGTTGACGTCGTCGCCACGGCTGGGCACGTCCGGATCGTGGCAGATCAGCGCCAGCGAGCAGGTGCCCGCAGGCACGGCGCTCCAGGCCAAGTGCGGATTGACGTTGTCGGCAAAGCCGACGCCCTCGCCGTCGATGCGCCCGGCGGCGTAGCGCTCGGGAATGCGCGCGCCGTCGGTCCAGCTGTCGCTCCAGAGTTTCATGACGCTTCTCCTCGTGTTTCGATGCAGGGGAAATATGCCGGGCCGCGCGCCCAGCGGCCCCGAGCCGGCCCGCAGGACCCTCGGCCATGCGCCACGCTGCCGGTGCGGGCCCGGCGCAGCGCAGCTGCCCGGGCTACACGCCCCAGACGATCGGGTAACCCGCCGCCTGGGCGCGCTTCATCATTTCCACCAGCGGCCACACGCGCTGGCGCAGGCTGACGTTCTCGTGCGGGGGCAGCTGCCGGCCTTCGGCCGCGGCTTCCGCCTCGGCCTGTGCGCGCGCAGCCTCCTCCGCCGCAACGGCCTGCTCCAGCAGCTGGCGCAGCCGGGGCATGTCCTCCACCTCGAAGATGCCCTGGGCAGCGGGTTCGCGGCCCATGATCCGCAGCAGATGGTCCCCGTTGACGCCCAACATCACCACGTCGCCCGTCGCCTTGGACTTGAACTTGTAGATCATCGCTTGGCCATGTAGTCGCGGTTGAAGGGATAGCTGGATTGTGCGCCGCGCATCGGCCCGGCGCTGACGTCACCGCTGGGCCGGCTGGCCAGCATCTGGTGCAGCGACAGCCAACCCTGCTCGAAGCTCGCCGCGCTGCCGGCCAGGTACAGCCGGTAGGCGCGCACCACGCGCTCGCCAGCCAGCTGCTCCGCCTGCCCGCGCCGCGCCTCCAGCGCATCGGACCAGGCCCACAGCGTGCGCGCGTAGTGCGGGCGCAGGTTCTCGGTGTCGACCATCTCCAGCCCCGCGTCGGCCATCTCGCGCAGCACGTGCGACACGTGCAGCAGCTCGCCGCCGGGGAAGATGTAGCGGCCGATGAAGTCGCCGATGCCCGCGCCGAGCTGGCGGTTGCGCGTGCCGCCGGCGGTGATGCCGTGGTTCATCAGCAGCCCGCCGGGCTTGAGCAGGCGCTGGATCTTGGCAAAGTACACGGGCAGGTTGGCGCGCCCCACGTGCTCGAACATGCCCACCGAGGCGATCTTGTCGAAGGGTTCGTCCTCCGGCAGCGCCCGGTAGTCCAGCAGCTCCATGCGCACGCGTCCGCGCAGCCCGCGCTCCTCGATCAGCCGGTTGACGTGCGCGTGCTGGTTCTTCGACAGCGTGATGCCGTGGGCGCGCACGCCGTAGTGCTCGGCCGCCCACAGCAGCAAGGCGCCCCAGCCCGCGCCGATATCCAGGAAGCGCTCACCCTCGCGCAGCATGAGCTTGCGGCAGATGTGATCGAGCTTCGCTTCCTGCGCCTGCGCCAGCGTCATGCCGTCGTCGCGGAAGTAGGCACAGGAGTAGACCCGGCGCGGGTCCAGCCACAGCGCGTAGAAGTCGTCCGAGACGTCGTAGTGGAACTGCACCTGGCGCGCGTCGGCCGCGGGCGTGTGGCGCGACGCCAGCGCCCGGCCCGCATCCAGCAACTCGCGCCAGGCGTGCAGCGGCGAGCGCGACTTGCGCCGCGTGGGGTCGCCGCCGATGAGCTGCACCGCCAGCTGCATCACGTCGCGCGGCGCGCCGCCGATGTCCAGCCGGCGCTCGACGTAGTCCTCCGCCACGCGCCCGATCTGACCCGTGGCCAAGTCGGCCAGCGTGCGCAGGTCCTGCAGCGCCAGCGTCACGGCCGCCTGCAGCGGACCCAGGCGCCGCCCACCGGGCAGGGTCACGGCCAGCGGCGGCTCCAACGTGGAGATCTTGCGTTCGACCAGGGCTTCGATCGTCGTCGTCATGGCGCGCAGGGGAAATTCGTGGACGGTGAATTCCATCCTGGGAGAAAGCGCCGGGCGCTGCAACGCGCGCGCCATGCCACACCACCCGCGCACGGGTGAAACGAGCCCGCCCCGTTGGGGCCGGGCCACAGTGCTGGCCTTCTCAAACCCGGGGAGCGCCACAGGCGCCGGCCCCGCCGCCTGCCTCAGCCGATGAGCCGCTGCTGCAGCAGCTCCGGCTCCAGCGCTGGGGCCCACAGGTAACCCTGCCCTTCGTGGCAACCCGCACGTGCCAGGAACTCGCGCTGCGCCTCGGTCTCCACGCCCTCGGCGATGACATTGAGTTCCAGCGCCCGCGCCATTTGCACGATGGCGCGCACGATGGCGGCATCGCTTTCGTCGCCGGGCAGCCCGCGCACGAAGCCGCGGTCTATCTTGAGCTTGTCGATGGGAAAGCGCTTCAGGTAGGCCAGGCTGGAATAGCCGGTGCCGAAGTCGTCCACCGCCAGCCGCACGCCCAGCGCGGCCAAGGCCTGCAGCCGCGACAGCGTCTCCTCCGCGTCGTGCAGCAGGATGCTCTCGGTGAGTTCCAGCGCCAGCAGCCGCGGCGGCAGCAATGCCCCCTCCAGTGCCGCCTGCACCTGGTCCACGAAATAAGGCTGCTGGAACTGCAGCGCCGAGACATTGACCGCCACCGGCACCTCCCAGCCCTGGCTCAGCCACTGGGCCGCCTGACTCACCGCCTGGGTCAGCACCCACTCGCCGATGGCCACGATGAAGCCGCTGGCCTCGGCCACGGGGATGAACTCCGAGGGCGGGATGTCGCAGCCGCGCTCGGGGTCGTGCCAGCGGATGAGCGCCTCCACGCCCATGAGCTGCCCGCTGCCCAGGTCGTGCTGCGGCTGGTAGGCCAGGCGAAAGCGCTTGCTCGCCAGCGCCAGCCGCATGGCGTGGTCCAGCCGGATGCGCGAGCGCGCATCCAGCGGCTGCTGCATCGGCAGGTGCAGCCGGTAGCCCGCACGGCCCCCGGCCTTGGTGCGCTGCATGGCGTTCTCGGCATGGCGCAGCAGGTCGTCGGCGGAGGCGCCGTCGATGGGATGCACGGCGATGCCGATGCTGCAGGTGAGCGTGAACTCCGAGCTGTCGAGCGTGAGCGGCCGCGCCACCGCCTCCAGCACGCGCACCGCGGCCAGCTCCGCACCATGCGTGTCGCAGCCGCGCACCAGCAGCGCGAACTGGTCGCCGCCCAGCCGCGCCACCACGTCGCCCTCTGGCACGCACTGCTGCAGCCGGTCGCGCATCTCGCACAGCACGCGGTCGCCGCCCTGGTGGCCCAGGCTGTCGTTGACCTGCTTGAAGTGGTCCAGGTCCAGCACCAGCACGGCGAAGTGCCTGCCGCCGGGCAGCGCATCGGCGGTGGCGCGCGCCACCGTGTCGGCGAACTGGGCGCGGTTGGCCAGCCCCGTGAGAGCGTCGGTGCTGGCCAGGCGCTCGATGCGCTGGTCGGCGGCGATGCGCTCGCTCAGGTCGCGGAAGGAATACACCCGCCCGATGGGGCGGCCGTTGACCCACTGCGGCAGCGTCACGCGTTCGATCACTTGGCCCGAGCGCAGCCGCAGCCGGTCGCTGGCCTGCATCAGTACCGCCTCGCGCACCGCGTCCAGCCGCTGCTGGTAGCGCACCGGGTCGTTGACGCTGCGCCGCATCCAGTCGTAGACGGCAGCGTCGTTGCCGTCGTGCAGCAGCGTCTCGGGCAGTGCCCAGATCTGCGCGAAGCGGCGGTTGAAGCTGCGGATGCGCCCGGCCAGGTCGGTGACGAGGATGCCGTCGGCGGTGGACTCCAGCGTGGCGCGCAGCTGAGCCAGCAGCTGCTCGCGCTCCTGTTCGGCTTGGCGCTGCGCGCTGTGGTCCTGCAGCGCCACCATGTACAGCCGCGGCGGCAGCGGGCGGATGCGCCGCGTGAGATAGAGCGTGGTGCCGTCAGCGCGCTGCAGCAGCGTCTGCGAGCACAGTTCGGTGGCGGAGGCCAGCGGCTCGGCGGCGGCCTCGACCCAGAAGGCGAAGTCCTCCGGCGTGGGCAGCAGCGTGCCGGAGCCGGCGCCAAGCACCTGCGCGCGCTGCAGCCCCAGCAGCTGCAGCGCCGCCTCGTTGACGGCGCACACCCGCTGCGTGTCGGCCTGCACCAGCCACACCGCCTCGTTGAGGTTCTCGATCAGCAGCGTCCAGGCCGCCAGCAGGCCCGCGCCCTCGTCCTCCTCACCGGTGGCGCCGGCCAGCAGCGACAGCGCCTCGGCCGCCGTCCTTTGCAAGGCCACGGGTCGCACGGCCGACAGCTGCGCCGGCGCGCCAGGAGCCGCCGCCGCGCCCGGCCCGCTCGGAGCAGCCAGGTCCCGGGTCGGGCTGCACGGCAGCGGACGGCGTGCCTTCATGCACGCCACTCCGGTACCAGCGGCGCCGGGCCCGCGTCGAAGAACCAGGCCACGCGCTGGTGCGGGCAGAGGTACTGCTGCACCTCGCGCGGCAACAGCGCCGGCTTGAGGCTGCGCCGGATACCCAGCCCCGGGGCATGCTCCAGGTCCAGCACTATCGCCTCGTCGCGCGGCACGCTCGGGTCGAACACCAGCACCCGCGGCTTGAGCGGACGCGCGGCGTTGACGCTGCTCACCAGCGCGTAGCGCTCGTCGGTGAGCTGTACCACCGAGCCCGGCGGGTACACGCCCATCATGCGCACGAAGGCGCTCACCAGCATCTGGTCGTACTTGGTCTGGCTTTGCGTGTACAGCAACGACAGCGCCTCGTGCGGCGTATGCACATTGGCCGGCAGCGGCGGGTTGCACAGGTTGTCGTAGCGGTTGACGAGGCCGACGATGCGCGCGGCCTGGGTCAGCCGCGCCAGCTCCAGCTGCTGCGGGAAGCCGCTGCCGTCGGCCAGCTCATGGTGCTGGCCGATCACCAGCAGCACCGGTGCCGTCAGTTCCATGCGGCGTCCGTGCAGCACGCCCAACGCCACATGCTCGCGGTAGAGCTTGAGCTCGGCTGCGGAGAACTGCTCGTCGAGCGTGCGCATGCGGTCAGGCAGGTACAACTTGCCGATGTCGTGCAGCAGCGCGCCCAGCCCCAGCACCTGCAGCTCGGACTCGGACAGGTTCAGCAGCCGCCCCAGCAGCAGCGAGATCACGGTCACGTTGAGCGCATGCGCCGAGCTGCGGTCGCCCGCACCCTCGGTGAGCAGCCGGATGCAGCTCTCGGGATCGCCCAGCATGCGCTGCAGCAGTTCGCTGGTGAGCGTTTCGGTACGCTGGCGCGCCGCCACGGGCTCACCCGAGCGCAACAGCTCGCTGGCCTCGCGCAGGCCGCGGATGGCGTCGCCGTAGCAGCGCTCGCACTGCTGCTGGGCCGCGCGCTGGGCCGCCAGCAACTGGCGCCGCTGGTGCCGTGCCATCTCCTGCTCGGCACTCAGGGCAGCCGTGGCGGCCTCGGCCGCGTTGCCGGCTTCGGCTTCGGCCTCAGTCGTGGGTGCGCCTTCCGCCTCCGGCACCGCCAGGTCCATGCCCTCCGGCACGGCGGCCTCCAGCGCGGGCTCCGAGGCCGCGCCCTCGGCCTCGTCCGGATCGCTGCCCACGACGGCGGCAGGGGCCGCAGGGCGCGGCAGCACGCTGCGCAGCGGATCCCAACGCACGCGCTGCAGGCCCAGGCCGCGGATGGTGTCGATCTGCGCCTCGCTGCTGATGACGAAGCTGCCGCGCGGGAACGGGTGCGAGATCCAGCTCAAATCAAGCTGGACGTACATGCCCGGCCGCAGGTTGCGGACGTCAATGGTTTGAAGAGACGACATCAGTTTCACCACGCCGACAACCGTCGCGCGGCATGCGCGCCAGCCGCTGGGCGTTTTCAGCTATGTCGTCTTTGTCGGCCACGGCGGCCCGGACTTGAGCGCCCACGCCGTTCAACGCTGGATGCGCGTGGACAAGACGATGGCCGACATGGTGCGTTCCACCCCCTGCAGCGCGCCGATGCGGTCGATGAGCGCGTCGAGCTCGCCGATGGAGGCGGCCGAAAGCACGGCGATGAAATCGAAGGGGCCGCTCACCGAGTGCAGCAGCCGCAGCTGCGGCACGCGGCGCAGCGCCGCCTCGATGGCGCCACCCTGCTTCGGCGCGGCCGTGATCAGCACGTGCGCCTGCACCAGCGGGCCCTCGGCTTCCTCGTTCACCACCACCGTGTAGCCCGCCACCACGCGGCGGCGCTCCAGGCGCTGCAGCCGGCTCTGCACCGTGGTGCGCGACAGCCCCAGCCGCCGCCCCAGCTCGGTGGTGCTGGCACGGGCGTTCTCGCGCAGCAGTGCCAGTAACGCGCGGTCAGTGTCGTCGAGTTCGGCCATGTGCCGAATCTATACGGCAAAACGCCGAAAAGGCCTCAGCGTTTCGTCTCCTTGTGGGCTGCCTGCTGCAGCGCTAGCGGCCACGATGTCCTGCACAACCCGTCAAGGAGGACGCGATGAAGGACGTTCTGGTACTGGGTGCCGGCCGTGTCGGCAAGGTCGCGGCGCAGTTGCTGGCCGACTCGGGCGACTACCGCGTGACGCTGGCCGACCGCAGCGTCGGCGCGCTGCAGGACTTCGGCCCCCCCTCGCTGCGCCGGCACACGCTGCAGGTGGACGCCGCCGATCCCGCGGCGCTGGCGGCGGCGCTGCAGGGCCGCTTCGCGGTGCTCAACGCCTTTCCCTTCGACTGCGCCGCCACGGTGGCCGAGGCTGCGCGCGCGCAGGGCGTGCACTACCTGGACCTGACCGAGGATGTGGCGGCCACGCGCCGCATCAAGGCGCTCGCCGCGGACGCCGCCACCGCCTTCATCCCGCAATGCGGCCTGGCGCCGGGCTTCGTCTCCATCGCCGGGGCCGACCTGGCACGGCGCTTCGAGCGCCTGGAGAGCCTGCGCCTGCGCGTGGGCGCCCTGCCGCTCTACCCCAGCAACGCGCTGGACTACAACCTCACTTGGAGCACCGAGGGGCTGATCAACGAATACATCCAGCCCTGCGAAGCCATCGTCGAGGGCCACCGCGCCGAGGTGGCGGCGCTGGAAGGGCTGGAGCAGTTCAGCCTAGACGGCGTGCGCTACGAGGCCTTCAACACCTCCGGCGGACTGGGCACGCTGTGCGAGAGCTTCGAGGGCCGCGTGCGCGAGCTCAACTACCGCAGCATCCGCTACCCCGGCCACGGCCAGCTCATGAAGGCCCTGCTCAACGACCTGCGGCTGCGCGAGCGCCCGGCACTGCTCAAGGAGATCTTCGAGCACGCCATTCCCGCCACGGCCCAGGACGTGGTGGTGGTCTTCGTCACCGCCACCGGCTGGCGCGACGGCTGGCTGACGCAGCACAGCCTCTCGCGCCGGGTGCTGGGACGCTGGAGCGGCAGCGAGCCGCGCAGCGCCATCCAGATCACCACCGCCGGCAGCGCCTGCGCGGTGCTGGACCTGCTGGCCCAGGGACGCCTGCCGCAGAAGGGTTTCATCCGCCAGGAGCAGATCGCGCTGGACGATTTCCTCGCGAACCGCTTCGGCAGCGTCTACGCCGACCCGGCCGGCAACGGCCAGGCGCCCGGGACGCCCTCACCGCTGCCGCTGGCGGCCTGAAGCGCGTTTCTTCCCCGCCACCCCGGCGGCCGTCCCGGTGCGGACGGCCGCTTTTTTGTTCCGCCGCTTGACATAAAGCATGTGCGCATAGCGCACAAACCCACTGCTGGCTTGACGACAGTGAAGGACGGAATGCCTACATTCCGTTGACTGAATCGCATCCGGCGCCGGCACGCACAACCTGGCGCCCCCCTGGAGACAAGCCATGGCCGCCCGCCGGTCCCCCGCCACCACCGCCGCATCCAGCGCACTCGACGAGACCGCAGAGACGCAGGGCACGCCCGCGCGGCAGCGGGACCTGGTGGCCGGGCTGGACAAGGGGCTGCAGGTGATCGAGGCCTTCGACCAGGAGCGCCCGCGGCTGACCATCAGCGAGGTGGCGGCGCGCACCGGCCTCACGCGCGCTGCGGCGCGGCGCTACCTGCTGACGCTGTGCCATCTGGGTTTCGCCAGCCAGGACCGCAATCTCTTCGCCCTCACCGCCAAGGTGCTGCGCCTCTCGCAGAGCTACATGCATTCGGCGCGGTTGCCGCGCATCGTGCAGCCCGAGTTGATGAAGCTCTCGCGCGAGCTCAAGGAGGCCTCCTCGGCCGGCGTGCTCGACGGCAGCGACGTGCTGTGCGTGGCCGCCACCAGCGCCGGGCGCGCGATCTCCAGCACCCTGCAGCCCGGCACCCGCGTGCCGGCCTGGTGCACCGCCAACGGCCGCGTGCTGCTGGCCGCGTGGCCGCAGGAGGCAGTGCAGGCCTGGATTGCGCAGCAGGCGCTGCAGCCGCGCACGCCTCAGACCCTGACCGACCCGCAGCGCCTGGCCGCCGAGATCGGGCAGGTGCGCGAGCGCGGCCATGCCGCGGTGGACCAGGAGTTCGAGCCGGGGCTGCGCACGGTGTCGGTGCCGCTGCTGAATTTCCGCGGCGAGACGGTGGCCGCGCTCAACGTCAGCGTCCATGCCTCGCGCATGGAGATGGACGAGCTCCAGGAAGCGGCATTGCCGCCGCTGCGCCAGGCGCAGGCACACCTGCGCCAGATCCTTTGACCTCCGCGCGGCCGTCGTTCCCGACCGCGCCTTTTCCCCGAGACAGTGACTGAAGGAGACAAGACATGAGTACCCGCACCCTCCGTACCCAGGTCGCCATCGTTGGCGCCGGCCCCTCGGGCCTGCTGCTGGGCGCGCTGCTGCACAAGGCCGGCGTGGACGCGGTGATCATCGAACAGCGCAGCGCCGACTACGTGCTGGGCCGCATCCGCGCCGGCGTGCTGGAGCAGGTGACGGTCGATCTTCTCGACGAGGCCGGCGTGGGCGAGCGCATGCACGCCGAGGGGCTGCCGCACGACGGCTTCGAGATCTCCTTCGGCGACCGCATCCACCACATCGACCTGCACGCCCTCACCGGCAAGCGTGTGATGGTCTACGGCCAGACCGAGGTCACGCGCGACCTGATGCAGGCCCGGGCCGCCGCCGGACTGCAGACCTTCTACGAGTCGCAGGGCGTGAGCATCCACGGCTTCGACGGCAACAAGCCCTGCGTGCGCTTCACCGGCACCGACGGGCAGCCTGTGGAAGTCCAGGCCGACTTCATCGCCGGCTGCGACGGCTTCCACGGCGTGTGCCGCGCCAGCGTGCCGGCCGAGTCGATCACGAACTTCGAGAAGGTGTACCCGTTTGGCTGGCTGGGCATCCTGGCCGACGTGCAACCGGTGTCGCACGAGCTGATCTACGCCAGCTCCGAGCAGGGCTTCGCGCTGTGCAGCATGCGCAGCAAGACGCGCAGCCGCTACTACGTGCAGTGCTCGCTGGCGGACCATGCCGATGCCTGGAGCGACGACGCCTTCTGGGCCGAGCTCAAGCGCCGGTTGCCGGCACACGTGGCGGCCAACGTGACCACCGGGCCCTCGATCGAGAAGAGCATCGCCCCGCTGCGCAGCTTCGTGGCCGAGCCCATGCGCTTCGGGCGGCTGTTCCTGGCCGGTGATGCCGCGCACATCGTGCCGCCCACCGGCGCCAAGGGCCTGAACCTGGCGGCCACGGACGTGGGCTACCTGGCGCGCAGCCTGGCCGAGTTCTACCGCGGCTCCGAGGCGGGCATCGACAGCTACTCCGAGCGCTGCCTGCGCCGCATCTGGAAAGCCGAGCGTTTCAGCTGGTGGTTCACCACGCTGATGCACAAGCTGCCCGAGAACGGGCCTTTCGGCGCGCGCATCCAGCAGGCGGAGCTGGACTACCTGACGCGCTCCGAGGCGGCGCAGCGCGCGCTGGCGGAGAACTACGTCGGGCTGCCGATGGAGGACTGAGCCCCGGCCCAGCGGCCACAATGGCGACGGGCGCCCCTGCGGCGCCCGTTTTTTCTTTCCGTTCCCACCACCGGAGACCTCTCGTGATCCTCGAACTGGTTGACATCCGCATCCATCCCGGCCAGCAGGCTGCCTTCGACGAGGCGGTGCAGCGCGGGCTTTCCACCGTGATCGGGCCCTTCCCCGGCTGCCGCGGCTGGAAGGTGAACAAGGGCATCGAGTCGGCCGAGCGCTACGTGGTGCAGATCTTCTGGGACACGCTGGAGGACCACACCGTGCACTTCCGCGGCTCCGAGGCCTTCGCCGCCTGGCGCGCCATCGTCGGCCCGTTCTTCGCGCAGCCGCCGGCCGTGGAGCATTTCGAGTTCGTGGGCAAGAGCGAGGGCTGAGGCCCCGCGCAGCGGCTGCGCGCACGCGCGGCCCGGAGCGCCCGCCGCGGTGAGCGCTCTCAGCCCTTCACCGCCCCCGCCAGCCACAGCAGCCCGGGCGACAGCACCAGCAGCGCCAGCGTGGAGACCAGCACGCCGCCGGCGGCGGTCTCGCCGTGGGGGGTGAGGCGGTCGGCGTAGAGGTAGCTCGCCACCGCCACCGGCATCGCCAGCTGGATCAGCATCACGCCCGCGGCCATGGGCGGCAGGCCCATGAGCAGGCCCACCAGCAGCCCCGAGAGCGTGCCCGCCGCCAGGCGGATGGAGCCCAGCCAGGCGCCCTGGCGCAGCCCGCCGTGTGACACCGTCACCAGCGCGTAGCCCAGGCTCAGCAGCATCAGCGGCACCGTCATCGAGCCCACCAGGCGGGCGCTCTCCAGCACCGGCGCCGGCGCGGACGAACCGCTCCAGCGCAGCGCCACGGCCGCGGCCACGGCGAAGACCACGCCACGCGGCATGCGCGTGCGCTGCGGCGACGAGCGCGAGAGGATCCACACCGCCACCGTGTGCTGGACCATCGACGTGATGGCGAAGGCCGCCACCGCGATGGCCAGCCCTTCCGCGCCGAAGGCCAGCTGCGCCATCGGCAGCCCCAGGTTGCCGGCGTTGGGCAACACCGCCGCCGGCAGCAGCGCGAGCACCGGCAGCTTCAGCAGCCGCAGCGCCAGCACCGCCATGGCCGCGGCCAGCACGAAGCCCAGCACCGTCGCCGCTCCGGCCTGCAGCAGCGCCTGGCCCGACAGCGGCGTGCTCAGCAGCGTGTGGAACACCAGCGCCGGCGTGGCGAAGTTGGCGGCCAGCACCGAGATGAACTCGCCCGGGAAGGGTTTCTTCTTCCAGGCCCAGAAGGAGCCTACCGAGGCGCAGGCCACCACCGGCAGCAGCAGCGCGGCCATGCGCAGGTAGAGGGTCAGGCCGTCGAGGAGGGTCATGCGAGGAGCGCGGCGGGCGATGGGCCGGGAGTCGTCGTCCGCTCGACGGCAGGAAACCGGGTGGCGGAAGCCGGCGCGATGTTGGCCGAAGCCGCCCTCGCCCCGTCTGTGGTCAACGCGTAGCGCGATACCGCACGCTCCACCGGACCCACAAAGCAAAACGCCAACCGGTGAGGGCTGGCGTTTGCTGAAGACTTGGTGGCCAAGGGCGGAATCGAACCACCGACACGCGGATTTTCAATCCGCTGCTCTACCAACTGAGCTACTTGGCCGTGAAGCTGCGCATTCTATCAGTGCTTTTTGAAAGTTTGCAAGCTTTTTTGATGAATCTGCTTCTGGATCGTTTTGAGCACCGCTCCGGGCCCCGTTCAGGTCCCGCCGCGCTTGTTGCGCGAGAGGTCCACGCCGAGCTGCTTGAGCTTGCGGTAGAGGTGCGTGCGCTCCAGGCCGGTCTTCTCGGCCACGCGGGTCATGGAGCCGTTCTCCTTGGCCAAGTGGAACTCGAAGTAGGTCTTCTCGAAGGCATCACGCGCCTCGCGCAGCGGGCGGTCGAGCTCGAAGCTGAACTCGCTGCTGAGCGCGTTGCCCAGGTGGTTCAGCGCCGGCATCCCGAAGGCGGCGCCGGCGCTGTCGACCGCGGCATCGTTGAAGCCCTGCGCCGCGGCCGGGCCCGCGTTGGGCGTGGGCTTGGCCAGGCCCTGCTCCACCGCGCGCAACAGCTTCTGCAGCGTGATGGGCTTTTCCAGGAAGGCCATCGCGCCGAAGCGCGTGGCTTCCACGGCGGTGTCGATGGTGCCGTGGCCGCTCATCATGATCACGGGCATGCTGAGCTGGCCGTTGCTGCCCCATTCCTTGAGCAGCGTGATGCCGTCCACATCGGGCATCCAGATGTCCAGCAGCACGAGGTCGGGACGCATCCGCTCTCTTAACCCACGGGCCTGGGCGGCGTTTTCGGCCAGCTCCACCGTGTGCCCTTCGTCCGTCAGGATCTCCGACAGCAGGGCGCGGATGCCCAGTTCGTCGTCAACAACAAGGATGGTCGCCATGGATGCTCGGTGCGCTCGGCCTTCAGGCGGCCGGCGGGAGAGGAGCCGATGCAGCCGCGGCAGGCACGGCGAGGGCAGCGGCGAGATTCGAAAATGATAGCGTCACTTGCGCACCGGCCGCCGGAGCGTCCGGCGCCTCGCCGCCGCTGCGGTTGGCGATGCGCACGCGCGCGCCGTGCTCGTCGGCGATTTTCTTGACCACCGCCAGCCCTAGCCCCGTCCCTTTGGTCTTGGTCGTGACGTAGGGCTCGAAGGCGCGCTTGAGCACCTTGTCGGCAAAGCCCGGACCGTTGTCCAAGATGCGCAGCCGCACCCCGCGCGGCTGGCCCTGCTCGCCCGGCTGCACCTCGGTGTGCAGCTGCACGCGGCCATCGGGCTTGTCGGCCACGGCGTCCAGCGCGTTCTGCAGCAGGTTGTGCACCACCTGGCGCAGCTGCGTGGCGTCGCCCTGGATCCACGGCAGCCCCGGCGCGCAGTTCACCACCAGGCGGCCCTGTTCGACGGCGTGGCCGTAGAGGGCCAGCACTTCCGCCACCAGCGCGTTGAGGTCCAGCGGCGCCAGCCGCGCCGAGGGCAGCCGCGCGTAGTCGCGGAACTCGTTGACGAGCTGCTTCATCGCTTGCACCTGCGTCACGATGGTGCCCACCGCGCGCACCAGCAGCGCTTGGTCGTTACCCTCCAGCTTGGCTTCGAGCCGGTGCTGCAGCCGCTCCGCCGAAAGCTGGATCGGCGTGAGCGGGTTCTTGATCTCGTGCGCCAGGCGCCGCGCCACCTCGGCCCATGCCGCCGAGCGCTGCGCCGAGACCACTTCCGAGATGTCGTCGAACACCACCAGCCGCGCCTCCTGCGGCAGCGTGGCGCCGCGCACCAGCAGCGTCTGCACGTCGGGCTGCTCGGGCCGGTCGGCGGCGGAGTCGCCGCGGCGCTCGAAAGCGTCCTGCCACTGCCCGCGCTCGCCCGCCTCGGGGCTCTCGGCCAGCAGCTCGAAGCGCTGCCACATCGACTGCGCGAACTCCTCCAGTCCCGGCACCTCCTCCAGCCGCCGGCCGCGCCAGGCGTACAGCGGCGCCTTGAGGATGCGCGTGGCGCCGGGGTTGACGGTGTCGATGCGGCGCTGCTCGTCGAACACGATCACGCCGGCGGTCATGTTGTCCAGGATGGTCTGCAGGTGCGTACGCGCGCGCTGCAGCTGCGTGACGCTGGCATGCGCCTGGGCCCGCGCCTCGGCCAGCTGCTGCGTCATGTCGGCGAAGGAGCGCGTGAGGCCGCCGAGCTCGTCGCGCGAGGCGAACACCGGCTTGGCGCGCAGGTCGCCCGCGGCCACCTGGCGCACCCCCTCGGCCAGCAGCAGCAGCGGCCGCGCGAGCTGCTGGCCCAGCGCCGCGGCCAGCAGCACCGCGCCGAACACCGACAGGATCAGCGCCAGCGTGAGCGTGCCGATGTACATGCGCCGCAGGCCCTCGCGCGCCAGCGCGCGCTGCTGGTA
>JAEYPG010000438.1 GCA_023410975.1 Pseudomonadota bacterium | reverse complement strand
GGCAGCGGGCGCTGCGCCTCCAGCTCGGCGTCCAGCGCCGTCGGCGGCAGGCCGCACAACACGGCGAGCCGGTAGCGCGTGCGCTGCAGCGCCCCCTCCAGCGCCGGCACGCCGGCGGCCGTGCTCTGCACCAGGGCGCGGGCGCGCTCGGTGTCCAGGCCCGTGCCGCGGCCCACGTCCTGGCGCGCCTGCACCAGGCGCAGCACCGCCTCCTGCGTCTGCAGCGCGGCCCGGGACACACGCAGCCGCTCCTGCAGCCCGCGCAGCTCGAAGTAGCCGCGTGCCACCTCCGCGCTCAGGCTGAGCTGCAGCGCCTGCGTGTCGGCCTCGCCGGCGCGCACCTGCGCCACCGCGGCGCGGCGCTCGGCCGAGAGACGGCCGAACAGGTCCGCCTCCCAGCGCACGTCCAGGCCCACGCTGTAGAAGGTCTGGCCCGGCACCAGCGCGTTGTCCGGGCCGATGAAGTCGCGCACCCGTCCCACGCCGGCCGTGCCGTTGACCTGAGGCAGCAGGTTGGCGCTGGCCAGGCGCGCCAGTGCGCGCGCTTCGCGCAGCCGGGCCACGGCGATGCGCAGGTCGAAATTCGCCTCCAGGGCCCGAGCCACCAGCGCATCGAGCTGGGGATCCTGGAAGCCGCGCCAGAAGGCCGCCGCGGGCTCGCCGCCGGGCTGCCCGTCCTCGGGCTGGTTGGCAAAGGCCGTGGGCAGCGGCGGCAGCGCCGGCTCTGGCGGCGGCCCGGAGGCGCAGGCGGCCAGCAGCAGCGCCAGCCCGGCGACGGACAGGCGGCGCTTCACTGCTGCGCTCCCTGCTCCGGGGATGCATCGTCCACGCCCGGGTGGAAGGGATGCGCGCAGCGGTCGATCTCGGCACGCAGCTCGGCCGCGTGCGCGCGCCGCTTCTCGGTGCTCTTGCGCAGCAGCGCATAGAACACCGGCGTGAAGAAGATGCCGAACAGCGTCACGCCCACCATGCCGGAGAACACCGCGATACCCATGGCGCGGCGCATCTCGCTGCCCGCGCCGCTGCCCAGGATCAGCGGGATCACGCCGGCGCAAAAGGCGATGGACGTCATCAGGATGGGCCGCAGCCGCCGGTGGCAGGCCTCGATCACCGCCTCCATCATGGTGCGCCCCTGCTCCTCCAGGTCCTTGGCGAACTCCACGATCAGGATCGCGTTCTTGCACGCCAGCCCCACCAGCACCACGAGCGCCACCTGCGTGAAGATGTTCAGGTCGCCGATCTGCAGGAAGGGCGGAAAGGTGGAGAGCCACACGCCCGTGAGCGCGGCCAGGATGCACATGGGCACGATCAGCACGATCGCCAGCGGCAGGCTCCAGCTCTCGTACTGCGCCGCCAGCACCAGGATCACCAGCACCACCGACAGCAGCAGCACCGCCGCCAGCGTGGGCAGCCGCCACGCCGTGCCCGGCAGCGCCACGTCGCGCGTGAGCCGGTCCTGGTAGGACAGCTCCGTCCACTGGTAGCCCATGCCGCGCGGCAGTTGCGCCAGCAGCTTCTCGATCTCGGCCTCGGCCTCGCCGCTGGAGAAGCCCGGGTTGGGCGAGCCGTTGATGTCGGCGGACGGAAAGCCGTTGTAGCGCGTCACGCGCGTCGGCCCGAAGGTGGGCTCCACGCGCATGAGCGCGCCCAGCGGCACGATCTCCCCGCCGGCGTTGCGCGTCTTGAGCTCGGTGATGCCGTCGGCCTGGGCGCGGAAGGGCGCGTCGGCCTGCACGATCACCTGGTAGGTCTTGCCGAAGCGGTTGAAGTCGTTGACGTAGAGGGAGCCCAGGCTGATCTGCAGCGTGTTGTAGATGTCCTGCAGCGCCACGCCCATCTGCTTGGCCTTGGTGCGGTCCACGTTGGCGAAGAGCTGCGGCACGTTGATGTCGTAGGTCGAGAACGGCGTGCCGATGGTCGAGCGCGGGTTGCCGTACACCTGCCCCAGCGTGCCCCACACGGCCCCGAACAGCGCCTGCTCGCCCTGCCCCGAGCGGTCCTGCACCTGCAGCTTGAAGCCGCCCGCGTTGCCCAGCCCCTCCACCGCCGGCGGCGGCACCACGAACAGCCGTGCGCCCTGGATCTGCTGCAGCGCGCCGTTGACGCGGCCAAGGATCGCGTCCTTCGAGAGGTCGGCGCTGGTGCGCTTCTCGAAGTCCGCCAGGCCGAAGAACACGATGCCCTCGTTGGGCGCGTTGGAGAAGCCGGCGATGGACAGCCCCGGGAAGGCCACCGCGTCCACGATGCCCGGCACGGTCAGCGCGATCTCGCTCATGCGCCGGATCACGGCGTCGGTGCGCTCCAGCGAGGAGGCCGCGGGCAGCTGCGCGATGCCGATCAGGTACTGCTTGTCCGGCGCCGGCACGAAGCCGGAGGGAATGCGCGCGAACAGCAGCGCCGTGAGCGCCAGCAGCCCCGCGTACACCACCAGCGCCAGCGACTTGCGCCGCAGGACGCCGCGCACGCCGCGGCTGTAGCCCTCGCTGCGGCGGTGGAAGAAGCCGTTGAACCAGTGGAAGAAGCGGCCGAAGACCCGGTCCATGCCGCGCGTGAGCGCGTCCTTGGGCGCGTCGTGCGGGCGCAGCAGCAGCGCCGAGAGCGCGGGCGAAAGCGTGAGCGAGTTGAAGGCCGAGATGACGGTGGAGATCGCGATCGTGGCGGCGAACTGCTTGTAGAACTGGCCCGACAGCCCGGGCACGAAGGTCAGCGGGATGAACACCGCGCACAGCACGAGCGCGATGGCGACGATGGGCCCGCTGACCTCGCGCATGGCCTTGACCGTGGCCTCGTGCGGCGTGAGCCCGTCCTCCAGGTTGCGCTCCACGTTCTCGACCACCACGATCGCGTCGTCCACCACGATGCCGATGGCCAGCACCAGCCCGAACAGCGTGAGCGTGTTGATGGAGTAGCCGATGGCCAGCAGCACCGCGAAGGTGCCCACGATGGACACCGGCACCGCCAGCAGCGGAATGACGGAGGCGCGCCAGGTCTGCAGGAACAGCACCACCACCAGCACCACCAGCAGCACGGCCTCCAGCAGCGTCTCCACCACCTTGGTGATGGACGTGGCGACGAAGCGCGTGGGGTCGTAGACGATGGCGTAGTCCATGCCCGGCGGGAAGTCCGCCTTGAGCCGCGCCATGGTGGCGCGCACGTTGTCCGAGATCGCCAGCGCGTTGGAGCCCGGCGCCTGGAAGATGCCGATGGCCGCCGCCTCCTTGTTGTTGAGCAGGCTGCGCAGCGAGTAGGTGTTGGCGCTGATCTCCACGCGCCCCACGTCGCGGATGCGCAGCACGGCGCCGGTGCTGGGGTCGGCGCGCACGATGATGTCCGAGAACTCCTGCTCGCTGCCCAGCCGCCCCTGGGTGTTGACCGCGAGCTGGAAGTCCGTGCCGCGCGGCGAGGGCGGCGCGCCCACCACGCCGGCGGCCACCTGCGTGTTCTGCTCGCGCACCGCGGCCACCACGTCGTTGGCGGTGAGCCCGTGGCCGGCCAGGCGCTGCGGATCGACCCAGATGCGCATGGCGTAGTCGCCGCTGCCGAACAGGATCACCGTGCCCATGCCCGGGATGCGCAGCAGCTCGTCGCGCACCTGCTGGTGCGCGTAGTTGCGCAGGTACAGCGAGTCGCGGCTGGCGTCGGGGCTGACCATGTGCACGACCATGGTCAGGTTGGCGGCCTGCTTCTCGGTCGTCACGCCGATCTGGCGCACGATCTCGGGCAGGCGCGGCAGCGCGCGGTTGACGCGGTTCTGCACCGCGGTCTCGGCCTGTTCCGGGTGGGTGCCGATGCGGAAAGTCACCGTCAGCACCATGGTCCCGTCGGCCGTGGCCTGGCTCTCGTAATAGAGCATGCCTTCCAGCCCGCTGATCTGCTCCTCCAGCGGCGTGGCCACCGTCTCGGAGATGACGCGCGGGTTGGCGCCCGGGAACTGCGCGCGCACCACCACCTGCGGCGGCGCCACTTCCGGGTACTCCGAGATCGGGAGCTGGAAGATCGCCAGCAGCCCCACCAGGAAGATGAACAGCGACAGCACCGTGGCCAGGCGCGGGCGGTCGATGAAGTAGCGGGAGATGTCCATGCGCTCGCGGGCCTTTCAGCGGGCCGGTGCGGAGGCGGACTGCGCCGCCGCAGCGGGGATGGGCATGCCCTTGTCGTCGAGCTTCAGCTGCCGTGGCGTCACGGGCGCGCCGGGCTGGGCGCGCTGCAGGCCGTCCACGATGACCAGCTCGCCGGGCTGCACGCCCTGCACCACGCGCATGCCGTCGACGAGCGCGCCGGGCTGCACCTCGCGCGGCTGCACCACGTTGTCCTTGCCCACCAGCATCACGACCTTGCGCGTCTGGTCCGTGCCGATGGCGCGGTCGGCCACCAGCGTGGCCCGGTACTTCCCGCTGCCCACCACCTTGACGCGCGCGAACAGGCCCGGCGTGAAGCGGCCGTCGCGGTTGTCGAACACGGCGCGGCCGCGGATGGACGCCGTGGCGGGGTTGAGGCGGTTGTCCACGAAATCGACCTGGCCCTGGTGCGGGAAGCCGGTCTCGTCGGCCAGCCCCATCCAGGCCGCCGCCGGCTGGCTGCGCGGCGAGGCCAGCGTGCCGGCGCGCACCAGGCGCAGGTATTTCAGGTAGGTGGCCTCGCTGGCGTCGAAGTAGGCGTAGACGCGGTCCTGCGACACCAGCGTGCTGAGCACCGGCGTGCCGACGTTGACGAGGTTGCCCGGCGTGACCATCGCGCGCGAGATGCGCCCCGCCACCGGCGCGCGGATGCGCGTGAACTCCAGGTTGAGCCGGGCCTGCACCAGCGCCGCCTCGGCGGACTGGATGCTGGAGCGCGCGTTGCGCGCGGTCGCGCGCAGCTGGTCCAGCTCCTGCAGGCTCACGCCCTGGATGGCGGTGAGCTTCTCGGCCCGCGCGAGCTCGCTGGCGCTGAGCTCGGCCTGGTTGCGCGCGGCGGCGACCTGCGCCTCGGCGCGCGCGACCTCGGCGGCGAAGGGCCGCGGGTCGATGGTGAAGAGCAGGTCGCCCTTGGCCACGCGCTGGCCCTCGCTGAAGTGCACCTTGTCCAGCGAGCCGGCCACGCGGGCGCGCAGCTCCACCGTGTCCGGCGCCTCCAGGCGCGCCGTGAATTCCTCGAACTCCTGCACCTCGCGCTGGAACGCCGGTGCCACCGACACCTCGGGCGGCGGTGGCGGCGCCTGCTGCGACACGGCCTCCCGGCCGCACCCGCCCAGCAGGCCGGCGAGCGCGAGCCCCGCGGCCATGCACCACCCGCTGACCGTGCGTGCTTGAGGTCTCATTCCAGATTCACACCGGTTGTGAGATGACCCGTTCGTACTGAGGTATCGAAGTACGAATCCGACAGGCTGTGAGGGCTGCGCCCCGCCAGGTGCCGTCCATCCTTCGATACCTCGGGACGAACGGAATGCTTCGTTGACCAGTGCGGGAGGCGAAGAGCTGGGCCCAAGGATCGGGCACGCTCCGGCGCAGCGCTTCTGCCACGCGGGCCAGGGGCGGCTGCCTCTTTGGGGATAGGCCGGCCAGCTCAGCGCTTCAACAGCCCGCGCCGCACCCCGATGGCGATGGCCTCGGTGCGGCTGCGCGCCTCCAACTTGGCCAGGATGGCCTTCACGTGCGTCTTGACCGTGCCCTCGGCCACGGCGAGCTCGCGCGCGATGAGCTTGTTGCTCAGGCCCCGCTCCACGAGCGTGAGCACTTCCAGCTCGCGCTGCGAGAGCCCGTCGCGCGCCAGGCGCGAGGCCAGCCGCCCGGCCAGCTCTGGCCGGATGTAGTGGCCGCCCTGGTGCACCACGCGGATGCAGCGCAGCAGCTCCTCGCGGCGCACGTCCTTGAGCAGGTAGGCCATCGCGCCGGCATGCAGGCCGCGGTAGAGGTCCTCGTCGCCGTCGTAGGTGGTGAGGATGATCAGCTTGGCCCGCGGCTCGTGGCGGCGGATCTCGGCGATGGCCTCCACGCCTGACAGCCCCGGCATGGACAGGTCGATCAGCCCCACGTCGGGCTGCGTGCGACGCCACAGCTCCACGGCCTGCAGGCCGTCGCTGGCTTGCGCCACGACCTGCATGTCGTCTTGCATGTCCAGGATGGTGCTCAGCCCATCCAGCACGACGTGGTGGTCGTCGGCCACCAGCAGCCGGATCCGCACGGGAGCGGTTTCAGACGGCTCCACCTGTTCGGTCGAGCCGGTGTCGGACAAGGGCAAGGTCATGGCTGCGCCGAGGGACGGGGGCATTCGCCGGCGGACGGGATCATGGCAGCGGCCATCACGGCCCGCCTCTCCCTTGCGAGATAGCTCACTGCCCCGGGGACCCTCAGTCGCCCGCGCTGACGCGCAGCGACACCGTCGTGCCCTGCCCCGGCCTCGACTCGATCTCCAATGCTGCGCCGATGCTCAGGGCCCGCTCGTGCATGCCCACGAGGCCAAAGCCCACCGGGTTGGCGCCCTGCTCGGGAATGCCCTCGCCGTCGTCGCGCACCTGCAGCAGCAGCGCGTCGGCGGCAAAGCGCAGCAGCACTTGCGCGCGGTGCGCGCGGGCGTGCCGGACGGCGTTGACCAGTGCCTCCTGCGCCACGCGCAGCACCTGCTCCTCGGCATGGGCATCGAGCCGGCGCCGCACGCCCACGACCTCCAGCTCCACGGCCTGGAAGGTGCTGCTGCGCATCTGCGCGCACAGCTCGGCCAGGGCCTCCGCCAGGCCGCGCCGCTCCAGCGTCGGGTTGCGCAGCGCGCGCACGGCGCGCCGGGCCTCGCCCAGGCTGTCGCGGGCGAGCTCCATCGCCGTGGCGATCGCCGTGCGGGCGCGATCCAAGCGGTGTGCCGTCACGGCGGCATCGGCGACCTCCAGCTGCATCAGCACGCCCGTGAAGCCCTGGGCCAGCGTGTCGTGCATCTCGCGCG
>JAEYPG010000311.1 GCA_023410975.1 Pseudomonadota bacterium | reverse complement strand
CCGACCGGAACTGAGCCGGGACCGCCTTCTTTGACGCACAGGCGCCAAGGCCGCGCGCTCACCGTGAAAGACGAGCGGGGAAAGCGGCGCCTCTGCCCGGCAGGTTGATGCGCCCGCCCGGCAGGCTCCGCCGAGCCCTCGCCCCATGGCTGGCCGGGCCCGGCGCCACCGTGGGCGTGCTGGCGGGCGGCTGCGCGCTGCTGCTGGCCGGCCCGGGCGTGGCCGCGCCGGTGGCCGTCGCGGGGTTGGCGGCGGCACGGCGCTTCATTCGCCACCGGCCGATGACGGCGCGGGAACAGGACTTCGCAGCCCAGGTCTTCGGCCCTTCCCTGCCGGGCTCAGGACGGATCGTGATCACGGACCTGGCCGGGCTGGGCGGCAGCTGCTTCGTGGTCCCCGCCATCGACGGCCAGATCCTGGTGAACCTGGGCCGCGGCGCCTACGAGGACCCGGTGGCCTTCCGCTGCGCCGGCTATCCCGGAGCGGGGAAGCTGTTCATCCACGAGCTGGCCCATGCCTGGCAGCTGGCCCATGGGCACTACTTCCCGAGGCTGGGACGGCGGCTGCTGGCCGGGCCCTGGGCCGGCCATGCCTTCTACCGGCCGCCGGCGCAGCTCGCGCCGCCTTGGCCGCCACTGAACCTGGAGCAGCAGGCGACGGTGGTCGATGAGTGGTTCTGCCCGGGCCCGCTGGGACCGCCCGGCTGGGCCGGCACGCCGGGGATGTCCGAGGCGCATCCCTACTGGGCCTACGTGCGCGACGTGGTGCGCGCGGCGCCGCGGCGGGCGTAGCGCGGCGCCTGCGCCGGGTGCTCAGTGCGACATCAGCACCGGCACCGTCATGGCGCCGAACACCGAGCGGCTGGCGCCGCCCAGCAGCCGCTCGCGGGTGCGGCTGCGGCCGTAGCAGCCCATGACGATCAGGTCCGCGCCCACATCCGCCGCACGCGACAGCAGCAGCTCGCCCACCTGTCCCTCGTCGCCACCCTCGGCATGGAACTGCGCTTCGATGCCGTGGTGCTGCAGCAGCGGGCGCAGCTCGGACGGGTCGCTGCCCCAGGACACCACGTGCACCTCGGCCCCCGGCTGCAGCAGCGCCAGCGCCGCGGACAGCGCCCGCGCGGCTTCGCGCGAAGGCTTCCAGGCCACCAGCACGCGCTGCCCCACGTCATGGAAGCGGCCCGCGAAGGGCACCAGCAGCGCCGGGCGGCCGCTGTCGATCACCACCTGCTCGGCGAAATCCGGTGCGACGCCGGCATCGTCGGCGGCCTCGGGATCGTGCTGGCCGATCACGACCAGGTCGTGCAGCAGCGCCTGGCGCGAGAACGCCTCGGCGGCCGGTGCAATGGCCTGCAGCTCGGACCAGTTGAGCCTGGGCTGGCCCGTGGCCGCCGCCTCGAACCAGGCACGCGCCTGCGCGCGGCGCGCTTCGTCGCGCTGCACGTCCTGCATGGTCAGCCCGCCGCCGCCCATGGGCAGCGGCATGAGGCTGGTGCCGCTGGGCGCGGCGGCGTACAGCGCCAGCAGTCCGGCGTCCAGGCGCTGGGCCAACCGGCAAGCCAGGGTGAGGCGGTCGCGGCTCTGGGGCGCTGCGTCCAGGTGCAGCAGGATCGAGGCAATGGGTTTCATGGCTGGGGCTCCCGTGGTCGATGCGGCAGCCCCCGGGCCGCCGCCGCGCGCAAGCCTGGGGGCAAGCTTCGCGCCGGTCCAAGCCAGAAAACCCGGATTGCGCTGGGGGTGGGATGGCGGCACGCCAGGGTGCCGGCCGCCCGCGCAGGCCCGGGCTCAGTAATGCGGCGGCAACTCGTCGCGCAGGCTGCGCGGCGTGCCCACGGCGGGAAGCTGCTCCTGCAGCGCGCGCAGCTGCTGCATCAGGTGCTGGATCTGCATCTGCTGGCGCGCCACGGTGCGGTTGAGCTCCTCCAGCAGGTCGTCGGCGAAGCTGGCCTTGATCTCCAGGGCTTCGAGGCGGCGGTCGGTTTCGGCGTTCATGGATCTCAGGTTTGGGCGGGCGGCCAGGGCTGCACCTTGTCGGCTTCCGCCGGGTCGTTGCGCGCTACCACGGCGCGGGCGGGCGTGTCGGGGCTCAGGTTGATGGCCTGGTGCGGCACGCCGGGCGGCACGAACAGGAATTCGCCCGCCTCGCTCACCACCGAGTGCTGCAGCCGCTCGCCCCAGCGCGTTTCCACCCGGCCCTCCAGCACGTAAAGGCCGGTTTCGTAGCCCAGGTGCACGTGCGGCTGCGAGGAGGCGCCAGGCGGGATCACCACCAGGTGCATCGCCAGCGCCCGGTGGCGCCCACGGTCTGGCCCGACAGGCCGGTGAAGTACGGCAGGCGCTGCGTGGTCATGACCTCGCGGTCGGGACGCACGGCCTGCACGGCGGGAGAGGCGGATTCGGTCATGGCGGCTCCGGGGACGGTGGACACGGAGATTTTGACCACCCCAATGCACGCCCATCGGGGCCCTCCCCGTTCGCCCCGAGCTTGTCGAAGGGCAGGCGCTCGGGCGGCGCCTGCGGGGCTTCGACAGGCTCAGCCCGAACGGGATTCGAGTGCCTTCGGACTTCGTGGAAGCCGCGTCAGCCCACCCACTTGCGCGCGTTGCGGAACATGCGCATCCAGGGGCTGAAGCCCTCCACGCCGGCGCCGCTCCAGCTCATCTGCGCGTTGCGGAACACGCGCTCGGGGTGCGGCATCAGCGCCGTGAAGCGGCCGTCGGCCGTGGTGACGCCCGTCAGGCCGCCGGGGCTGCCGTTGGGGTTGAAGGGGTACTGCTCGGTGGGCTGGCCGTGGTGGTCCACGAAGCGCAGCGCACGCACCACCGCGCCGGCGTCGCCGCGCTGCGAGAAGTCGGCGAAGCCCTCGCCGTGCGAAACGGCGATGGGCATGCGGCTGCCGGCCATGCCCTGCAGGAACACGGACGGGCTCTCCAGCACCTCCACCAGGCTCAGCCGCGCCTCGAACTGCTCGCTCTTGTTGCGCGTGAACTTCGGCCAGGCCTGCGCGCCCGGGATGATCGGCGCCAGCGCCGCCAGCATCTGGCAGCCGTTGCACACGCCCAGCGCGAAGGTGTCCCGGCGCCCGAAGAAGGCGGCGAACTGCTCGGCCAGCTCGGGGTGGAACATGATGGTCCGCGCCCAGCCCTCGCCCGCGCCCAGCGTGTCGCCGTAGCTGAAGCCGCCGCAGGCGATGAAGGCCTGGTACTGGTCCAGCCGGGTGCGGCCGGCCAGCAGGTCGCTCATGTGCACGTCGTAGCTCTCGAAGCCGGCGTGCGCCACGGCGTAGCTCATCTCCACCTGCGAGTTCACGCCCTGCTCGCGCAGGATCGCTACCTTCGGCTGCGCGCCGCGGTTCAGGAACGGCGCGGCGATGTCCTCGGCCGGATCGAAAGTCAGCTGCAGCTGCAGGCCCGGGTCGTCCTGCGCGCCGGCGGCGGCGTGCTCGGCGTCGGCACAGGCCGGGTTGTCGCGCTGCTGCGCGATGCGCCAGCTCACCTCGTCCCAGGCCTGGTGCAGGTCGCGCAGCGGGGCGGAGAACACCGTTTTCGTGTCGCGCCAGACCTCCATCACGCCACGGTCGTTGGGCGTGCCCACCACGTGGCTGTGGCGGCTCAGGCCGAACTCGCGCAGCACGGCGATGACGGCGTCGCGCTCGCTGCGGCGCACCTGCAGCAGCACGCCCGGCTCCTCGTTGAACAGCGCCTTGAGCGTGAGCTCGTTGCGGCGCGCGCTCACGTGCGTGGCCCAGTTCTTGGCGTCGCCGTGGTCGGCGCGGCTGTCGCTGATGCCGTCGCCCTCGGTGACCAGCAGGTCCACGTTCAGGCTGACGCCGCGGTGGCCGGCAAAGGCCATCTCGCAGGCCGCGGCCCACAGGCCGCCGTCGCTGCGGTCGTGGTATGCGAGCAGCTTGCCCTCGGAACGCAGGCGGTTGACGGCCTGCACCAGCGCCTTGAGGCGCTGCGGGTTGTCCAGGTCGGGCACCGCGTCGCCGAACTGCTGCAGCGTCTGCGCCAGGATCGAGCCGCCCATGCGCGTCTTGCCCTCGGCCAGGTCGACCAGGATCAGCGTGCTCTCGCCGTCCTGCAGCTGCGGCGTGAGCGTGCCGCGCACGTCGTCCAGCGTGGCGAAGGCCGAGACGATCAGCGACACCGGCGCCACCACCTGCTTCGCCTCACCGCCGTCGCTCCAGCGCGTGCGCATGGACAGGCTGTCCTTGCCCACGGGCACGCCGATGCCAAGCGCAGGGCAGATCTCCATGCCCACGGCCTTGACGGTGTCGTACAGGGCGGCGTCCTCGCCGGGCTCGCCGCAGGCGGCCATCCAGTTGCAGCTGAGCTTCACGCGCTCCAGCTCGATGGGCGCGGCCAGCAGGTTCAGCACCGCTTCCGCCACGGCCATGCGGCCGGAGGCGGGCGCGTCCACGGCGGCCAGCGGCGTGCGCTCGCCCATGCTCATGGCCTCGCCGCGCAGGCCGGCGTAGTCGGCCAGGGTCACGGCGCAGTCGGCCACCGGCACCTGCCAGGGGCCCACCATCTGGTCGCGGTGCGACAGGCCGCCCACGGTGCGGTCGCCGATGGTGATCAGGAAGCGCTTGGAGGCGACGGTGGGATGGCGCAGCACGTCGAAGGCGGCCTGCTCCAGCGTGGCGGCGGAGAGGTCCAGCGGCGCACCCTGGCGCTGCACGCGCTGCACGTTGCGCTGCATCTTGGGTGGCTTGCCCAGCAGCACGTCCATGGGCATGTCGATGGCGCGGTCGCCGCCGGGGCCGTCCTCCAGGACCAGCTCACGGTCGTCCGTGGCGACGCCGACGATGGCGAAGGGGCAGCGCTCGCGCTCGCACATCTGCTCGAAGAGGGGCAGCAGGTCCGGGTTCAGCGCCAGGACGTAGCGCTCCTGGCTCTCGTTGCACCAGATCTCCTTGGGCGCCAGGCCGGACTCCTCCAGCGGCACCTTGCGCAGGTCGAAGGTCGCGCCCTTGCCGGCGCCGTCCACCAGCTCCGGGAAGGCGTTGGAGATGCCGCCCGCGCCCACGTCGTGGATGGCGACGATGGGGTTGTTGTCGCCCAGCGCCCAGCAGTGGTTGATGACCTCCTGCGCCCGGCGCTCGATCTCCGGGTTGCCGCGCTGCACCGAGTCGAAGTCCAGCGCCGCGGTGTTGGTGCCCGCGGCCATGGAGCTGGCAGCGCCGCCGCCCATGCCGATGCGCATGCCCGGGCCGCCCAGCTGCACCAGCAGCGTGCCGGCGCCGAACGGCAGCTTGTGCGTCTGCCCGTCGCTGATGGTGCCCAGGCCGCCGGCGATCATGATCGGCTTGTGGTAGCCGCGGCGCACGCCGTCCACGGTCTGCTCGTAGACACGGAAGTAGCCGCCCAGGGCGGGCCGGCCGAACTCGTTGTTGAACGCGGCGCCGCCCAGCGGGCCCTCGGTCATGATTTGTAAAGCACTGGCGATGTGTTCCGGCTTGCCCACGGGATCGCGTTCCCACGGTTCATCCGTGCCAGGCAGGTGCAGGTTGGAGACCGAGAAGCCCGTGAGGCCGGCCTTGGGGCGCGCGCCGCGGCCCGTGGCGCCCTCGTCGCGGATCTCGCCGCCGGCGCCGGTGGAGGCACCGGGGAACGGGGAGATGGCGGTCGGGTGGTTGTGCGTCTCGACCTTCATCAAGACATGGGCGGTTTCCTGCCGGGCGCCATAGCGCGGGGCATTTGTAAAACCCTCGGGCAGCCAGCGCTCCACCGGGCCGCCTTCCATCACGGCGGCGTTGTCGCTGTAGGCAACGATGCTGTGCTGCGGGTTGGCCTTCTCGGTGTTGCGGATCATCCCGAACATCGACAGCGGCTGCGGCTGGCCGTCGATGATGAATTCCGCGTTGAAGATCTTGTGGCGGCAGTGCTCGGAGTTGGCCTGCGCGAACATCATCAGCTCGACGTCGCTGGGGTTGCGCTTGAGGCCGGTGAAGGCGTTGACGAGGTAGTCGATCTCGTCCTCGGACAGCGCCAGGCCGAACTCGGTGTTGGCCTGCTCCAGCGCCGCGCGCCCGCGGCCCAGCACGTCCACGTGCGCCAGCGGCTCGGCCTGGCGCTCATCGAACAGGTGCGCCGCGGCCTCGCGCTCGAAGGCCACGCTCTCGGTCATGCGGTCGTGCAGCAGCAGCGCCGCCTCCTGCAGCTCGCGCGTCTCCAGCGGCTTGACGCCGCCCAGCAGCCCGCTCTTGAGCGTGAGGCGGTATTCCGTCACCCGCTCCACGCGGTGGATGCCGATGCCGCAGTTGTGCGCGATGTCGGTGGCCTTGGAGGCCCAGGGCGAGACGGTGCCCAGGCGCGGCATCACCACCACCAGGGCGCCGGCGTTCTCGCCGGCGTAGGGGCTGCCGTAGTCCAGCAGCGCGCCCAGCTTGGTCTGCGCCTCGGCCGACAGCGGCGCATCGGCCCAGGCCCAGTGCACGTAGCGTGCGCTCACGCCCGTGATGCGGGCGCTGACGGCCTGAAGCCGCTGCAGCAGCGCCTGGGCGCGGAAGGACGACAGGGCATTGCCGCCCTCGAAGGAAAACAGGTGTTTGCTGGTCACGCTGGGGAGCTCGCGTCAGGCGCGTCCAAGTTGGACGCCATGGGGGCTGCACCTGCGCGCACGAGATGGCGGCAGATGCGTGCAAACCCGTGATTTTAGAGGGGGGTGAGATAATTCCCCCATGACGATCTCCATCAAGAGCGCTGCCGATGTCGAAGGCATGCGCGTCGCCGGCCGGTTGGCGGCCGAAGTGCTGGACATGCTCACCCCGCACGTGCGGCCCGGCATCACCACCGCCGAGCTCGACAAGCTGGCGCATGACTACATCGTGAACGAGCAGCAGGCGATCCCCGCGCCGCTGAACTACCAGCCCAACGGCTACCCGCCCTACCCCAAGTCGGTCTGCACCTCGATCAACGAGCAGGTCTGCCACGGCGTGCCCGGCGAGCGGGCGCTGAAGGTGGGCGACATCGTCAACATCGACGTCACCGTCATCAAGGACGGCTGGCACGGCGACACCAGCCGCATGTACATCGTCGGCGACGGCAGCATCGCCGCGCGGCGGCTGTGCACCATCACCTACGAGGCGATGTGGAAGGGCATCGAGAAGGTGCGTCCCGGCGCGCGGCTGGGCGACATCGGCCACGCCATCCAGATGTTCGCCGAGAGCCAGGGCTTCTCGGTGGTGCGCGAGTTCTGCGGCCACGGCATCGGCCAGCGCTTCCACGAGGAGCCGCAGGTGCTGCACTACGGGCGCCCGGGCACGCTGGAGGAGCTGGTGCCGGGGATGGTGTTCACCATCGAGCCCATGATCAACGCCGGCCGGCGCGAGATCAAAGAAGACCGCAAGGGCGGCAAGTACGACGGCTGGACCATCGTCACCAAGGACCGCTCGCTGTCCGCGCAGTGGGAGCACACCGTGCTGGTGACCGACACCGGCTACGAGATCCTGACGCTGTCCGCCGGCACCCCGCCGCCGCCGGCCTTCGTCAAGCAGCCCGCGGCCGCCGCCTGAGCCGCCGGCCGAACCGCATCACCCCGCTCTTTTTGCCGACCCCATGTCCGCGACCCTGAGCCCAGCCCCGGGCGACCTGGCGACGCTGCGCCAGCAATTCCGCAGCGGCAAGGCCGCGCTGATCCAGGCCTTCCGCGACACGCACCCCAGCGTGCCGGCGACCACGCGGCTGCTGCACGGGCTCGCGCGCCACGTGGACGCGACGCTGCAGGCACTGTGGCAACACTGCGGCCTGCCCGACAGCGCCGCGCTGGTGGCCGTGGGCGGCTACGGCCGCGGCGAGCTCTTCCCCTACTCCGACGTGGACGTGCTGCTGCTGCTGCCCAACGGCTGCACGGTGTGCGAGGAGCCCGCGGCCTCGGCGGAATGCGGCCCGATGCAGGCGCTGCGCTCGTCCATCGAGACCTTCATCACCGCCTGCTGGGACATCGGCCTGGAGATCGGCTCCTCGGTGCGCACGCTCGACGAGTGCGTGGACGAGGCCCGGCGCGACGTCACGGTGCAGACCTCGCTGCTGGAGGCACGGCTGGTGTGCGGGCCCAAAAAGCTCTTCGACCAGTTCCGCAAGGCCAACGAGGCTGCGGTGGACCCCAAGGCCTTCCTGCGCGCCAAGACCCTGGAGATGCGCCAGCGCCACGTCAAGTACGAGGACACGCCCTACGCGCTGGAGCCCAACTGCAAGGAAAGCCCCGGCGGCCTGCGCGACCTGCAGGTGCTGCGCTGGGTGGCGCTGGGCGCCGGGCTGGGCAAGAACTGGCGCGCCATGGCCGCCAACGGCCTGGTCACGCCCTTCGAGGCGCTGCAGCTGCAGCGCAACGAGGGCACGCTGAAGCTCATCCGCGCCCGGCTGCACGTGGTGGCCGGCCGGCGCGAGGACCGGCTGGTGTTCGACCTGCAGACCGCCGTGGCCGAGAGCTTCGGGCACCGCGGCACGCGCACGCAGCGCGCCTCCGAGTCGCTGATGCGCCGCTACTACTGGGCCGCCAAGGCCGTGGTGCAGCTCAACCAGATCGTGCTGCTCAACATGGAGGAGCAGATCCAGGGCTCGCGCGACGCGCCGATGCGGCCCATCGACGACCGCTTCCTGGAGCGCGCGGGCATGCTGGAGGTGGCCAGCGACGACCTCTACGAGCGCGACCCGCGCGCCATCCTGCAGACCTTCGCGGTGTTCCAGCGCGAAGTCGGCATCAAGGGCCTGTCGGCGCGCACCTGGCGCGCGCTCTACAACGCGCGCGGCCTGATGGACGGCCACTTCCGGCGCGACCCCGCCAACCGCGCCACCTTCATGCAGATCCTGCAGGCACCCGAGGGCCAGACCCGCACCCTGCGGCTCATGAACCAGAGCTCGGTGCTTGGGCGCTACCTGTGGGTGTTCCGCAAGATCGTGGGCCAGATGCAGCACGACCTGTTCCACGTCTACACCGTGGACCAGCACATCCTGATGGTGCTGCGCAACATCCGGCGCTTCTTCATGCCGGAGCACGCGCACGAGTACCCCTTCTGCTCGCAGCTGGCGCTGCAGTTCGAGCGGCCCTGGGTGCTCTACATCGCCGCGCTGTTCCACGACGTGGCCAAGGGCCGCGGCGGCGACCACTCCACGCTGGGCGCGGCGGAGGTGCGCCGCTTCTGCCGCGACCACGGCGTGTCCAGGGAAGACGCGCAGCTGTGCGAGTTCCTGGTTGCCGAGCACCTGACCATGAGCCGCACGGCGCAGAAGGAGGACCTCTCCGACCCCGAGGTCATCCACGCCTTCACGCGCAAGGTGGCCGACGAGCGCACCCTCACCGCGCTGTACCTGCTGACGGTGGCCGACATCCGCGGCACCGGCCCCAAGGTCTGGAACGCCTGGAAGGGCAAGCTGCTGGAGGACCTGTACCGCCTGGCGCTGCGTGCCCTGGGTGGCGCCAAACCCTGCCAGGAGGCCGAGATCGAGGCCCGCAAGGCCGAGGCGCGCTCGCTGCTGGCGCTGGCCTCGCAGCTGCCCGGCACCGAGGGACCGCTGTGGAAGACGCTGGAGCTCAGCTACTTCGCGCGCCACGACCCTGCCGAGATCGCCTGGCACGCGCGCGCGCTCTGGCGCTACGTGGACAGCCCCGCGCCCGTGGTGCGCGCGCGGCCGTCTCCCATCGGCGAAGGGCTGCAGGTGCTGGTGTACGCGCCGGACAAGCCGGACCTCTTCGCCCGGCTGTGCGGCTACTTCGACGGCGCGGGCTTCAACATCCAGGACGCCAAGGTGCACACCACGCGCAGTGGCTACGCGCTGGACACCTTCCAGGTCGTGCATCCGCGCCTGGACGAGCCCGGCTCGGCCAGCTACCGCGACCTCACAGCCTTGGTGGAAAACCAGCTTTCGGCGGCGCTGCACGCCAGCGGGCCGCTGCCCGAGCCCAGCCGCGGGCGGGTGTCGCGCCGCGTGAAGTCCTTCCCCGTGATGCCGCGCGTGTCGCTGCGCCCGGACGAGCGCGCCCAGCGCTGGCTGCTGAGCGTGAGCACCAGCGACCGCTCGGGCCTGCTCTACGCCATCGCCCGCGTGCTGGCGGCGCACCACGTGAACCTGCAGCTGGCCAAGATCAGCACCCTGGGCGAGCGCGTGGAAGACACCTTCCTCGTGGACGGCCCGGAGCTGCAGCACTCGCGCAAGCAGCTGCAGATCGAGAGCGAGCTGCTGGACGCCGCGGCGCCGCTGCCCACTTAGTAATGCACCGTTCGGGCTGAGCCCGTCGAAGCCTCGCCGCGCCAACCCGCCGCGGGCCCTTCGACAAGCTCAGGGCGAACGGGAAACGAAAGAGTTCCTTACCGCCATGTCCCTGACCATCGTGGAGGCCCGCGAGGCCGTCGACCGGCTGGGCGAGTTCGACAGCGTCATCGACGCGCGCTCGCCCGGCGAGTTCGCCGAGGATTTCCTGCCTGACGCCCTGAACTGGCCCGTGCTCGACGACGGCGAACGCCGCCTGGTGGGTACGCTCTACAAGCAGATCTCGGCGCTGCAGGCGCGCAAGGTGGGCGCCGCGCTGGTGGCCAAGAACGTCGCGCAGCACATCGAGCGCCACGTGGGCGACAAGCCGCGCGAGTGGCGTCCGCTGGTGTACTGCTGGCGCGGCGGGCAGCGCTCGGGAAGCCTCGCGTGGTTCCTGTCGCAGATCGGCTTTCGCACCTTCCAGCTCGCCGGCGGCTACAAGGCCTTCCGCGCCCTCGTGCGCGAGGACCTGGAGCAGTTGCCCGCGCGCTTCGACTTCCGCGTGCTGGCCGGGCGCACGGGCAGCGGCAAGACGCGGCTGCTGCAGGCACTGCGCGACCAGGGCGCGCAGGTGCTGGACCTGGAAGACCTCGCCTCCCACCGCGGCTCCGTGCTGGGCGGTCTGCCCGACAAGCCGCAGCCGCCGCAGAAGCGCTTCGACACCCTGCTGTGGCAGGCGCTGCGCGCGCTGGACCCGGAGCGGCCGGTGTTCGTGGAAAGCGAGAGCCAGAAGGTGGGCAGCGTGCGCGTGCCCGACGCGCTGATCCTGTGCCTGCGCGAGCACGGCCGCTGCACCGTGGTGGACATGGGCGAGGACGCGCGCGTGGCGCTGCTGCTGGAGGACTACGGCTTCTTCGCCGCCGACCCCGAGCGCTTCTGCCGCCTCATCGACGGCCTGGTGGAGCTGCGCGGGCGCGAGACGGTGCAGCGCTGGCAGCGCCAGGCGCGCGCCGGCGCCTGGGCCGAGGTCTTCGCCGAGATGATGCGCGAGCACTACGACCCGCTGTACCTGCGCTCCATGGACAAGCATTTCCTCCACTTGGCGCAGGCACCGCGCCTCGTGCTGCGTGACGGAGGCAACGACAGCCTGCAGGCGGCCGCACGAGAGCTGCTGTCGCAGGCTTGAGGCGGCTTAAAGTGGGGCGTGCCCACTTCGGCGACAGTCGCCTCTCCACGCATGCGAACCACTGAACCCGCCATAGAACAGTCCCGCCGCTTCGGCGTGCGGCCCATCCCCGTGCTGCGCCCGCTGGGCTGGCTGGCGCGCGGCTGGCAGGACCTCGTGCACGCGCCCATTCCAGGCCTGGTGCACGGGGTGGCCATGGCCCTGTTCGGCGCCTTGCTGGCGGTGCTGGCGCAGGGGCACGTGTGGCTGCTGGCCGGGGCCTTTTCCGGCTTCCTGCTGGTGGCGCCGCTGCTGGCCACGGGCTTGTATGCCGTGAGCCGCGCGCTGCACACCAAGCGCCAGCCCGCAACGCTGCACACCGCGCTGCGGGCGTGGAAGCCCGACGACGGGCGGCTGATCGTGTTCGGCATCCTGCTGGCCTTCGCGGGCACGGGCTGGGTGATGACCTCCACCTCCTTCATCCTGACCTTCGCCCCGGCGGCCGTGCACACGCCGCAGGACTTCCTGCGCCACGTGGTGCTGGCCGATGAGGGCAAGCTCTTCGAAGCCTGGCTGCTGCTGGGCGGCGTGCTGGCGGCGCCGGTGTTCGCATCCTCGGTGGTGGCGATCCCGATGCTGCTGGACCGCCACGTGGGCGTGCTGGTGGCGGTGCTCACGAGCTGGCGCGTGGTGATGCAGCACCCGCTGCCGCTGGCGCTGTGGGCGGCGCTGATCATGGCGCTGACGCTGGTGGGCATGGCCACGCTGCTGCTGGGCCTGATCGTGGTAGTGCCGTGGCTGGCGCATTCGAGCTGGCACGCCTACCGCGACCTGGTGGACACCTCCCAGTGGCACGAGATGCCTTGAGAACCTGATCGAGAACCGCTGCGGGCAGTTGGGGCCCGGCCGCGCGGCGTACACGCCAGCCGCGCGGCAGCAGCCTGAAACAACAAACGATGTTCGAATTCAACGAGGAAAACATTGCCCAGCTGGGCCTGACCGTCGGCGTCACGGCCTTCATGCTTTACATGGCATTCATCATTTTTCAGCTGGCGCGCGAGTCGAAGGCCGGCAAGTTCGGCACCTTCGTGCTCTTCCTGGCGCTGGGCTTCGGCATGCTGGGCTTCGCAGCCAAGGGGCTGATCAAGTACTTCATGGCGGGCATGGTGGAGTGAGGGCGCGGGGGCCCAGCCCTGCCTGACGCGGCGCCCGCCCGCGCCGATCCAAAAGGAAAAGGCCGCGCAATGCGCGGCCTTTTGGTGCTTCGGCACGTGCCCTCGCGGGCACGCGGCGCAGCAGGCCTCGGCCTTGCAGGCCGCACCCTCGCAGCGCTCGGGTCCTTCGGCCCGTCCATGCCCACGCGGGTGGGCATGGAGCCGCGGGCCTCAGCCCATGTGCAGGCCGCCGTTGCAGCTGAAGTCGGCGCCGGTGGTGAAGCCCGACTCCTCGCCCGCCAGCCAGGCGACGATGGAGGCGATCTCCTCCGGCGTGCCCAGGCGCTTGATG
>JAEYPG010000303.1 GCA_023410975.1 Pseudomonadota bacterium | reverse complement strand
GCCGAGGCGCGCGTCGGCGTACCGTCTTCCGCGCAGGCGTCGGACGAAGCGCCGGCCCGTCTTGCCGTGCCAACCGCGGTGGCGCAGGAGCTGCTGGGCGGCCCGGTGGAGCAGGCGCTGCTGGCGCTGCCGGCGGAGCAGTTGCAAGGGGTGGTGGGCCAGGTGGCCACCGCGATCGTTCGCAGTGCGGAGTTCCAGGTGGCGCTGCGCGCGCAGCTCTACACGCTGGTGGCGCCCGCCATCATGGAGGCGCTGCACGGCGCGCTGTCACGGCAAGAGATCCGCGAATCGCTGCGCGAGAGCCTCGGGCCAGGAGTGCTGTCGGCATCCGCCCTGGGCGGGCACCCCGGCGCGGTGCCGCCGACCACGCCGGGCGTGGCGCAGGTGGCGCCTTCACCACTGCCGGCGGACGCGGTTCTGCCTGGGGGCGAGGTGGTGATGCTGGCCGGCTACGAGCCCGCTACCGCGCGCGGCTACAAGACGGCGCTGGCGGAGGCAGGGTACGAAGCGCTGATCGTGGAGATCGGCCCCAATGACCAGGCCTTGCCGGTGGAGGCCTACCGCTGCGCCGTCGCCTGCCTGCCCGACGACGTGCTGGAGCACGTGGAATCGGTGGTCTCGCGCCATCCGCTGCGCAAGGTGCTGCACCTGAGCGTGACGGCACGGCGCCTGGTGGAGGCGGTGGAACTGGAGCTGCCGCTGGGACAGGCACAGCCCTGAGGCGCTGCCAACGCGCTTGGGCTCAGAACAGTTCCACGTCGCTCGTGGCCGAGGACGATTCCTCGAACAGGTCCACGCTGCCGCCGCGCGAAGCGCCTTCGAGCAGGCCCGCGGGCACCATGGTCGCCGGCCCCACGACGCAGTTGCGGCCCTTGGCCTTGGCGAGGTGGAGCGCCCGATCGGCACGCTCGATGGCGCTGGTGGGCAGGTCCGAAGGCCGCACGGCCGTGAAGCCGATGCTCACCATCACATGCCCCACCTGCGGAAACTTGTGGCGGGCGACCTGCTCGCGCAGGTCCTCCAGCACGGCCAGGGCTTCCTTCTCGTCCGCGGCATCCAGCAGCACCGCAAACTCTTCGCCGCCGAAGCGGAACAGGCGGTCGTCGAAACGCAGCACCGTGCGCATGACCCGCGCCGTCAGCAGCAGCACCTCATCGCCGATGAAGTAGCCGAAGCTGTCGTTGATCTGCCTGAAGTGGTCCAGGTCCACGGCGGCCAGGAAATACTGCGGCGTCGGCACGCCGGCTTGTCCGAGTAGCTGTTCGCTGGGCGCAATGGCGCGTTGCACCACGGCGCGCATGAAGCTGTCGTTGAACTTCTTGCGGTTGAACAGGCCGGTGAGGGGATCGCGCTCGCCGTAGTCCAGCAGCGCACGGTAGTTGCCGTACAGCCGCACGATGGATTGGGCAGTACGCCTGCCCTCCTCCGTCAAGGCCTCGACGCCGTGCACCTCCACCACGCCCACGGCCAGCGAGTTCACCACCACGGGCATCAGAGCCAGTGCCGGCGGACCACCGCGCTCCACGACGCGCAGGTCGCGCAGGCACTCCACCCATTCCGGACGCTGGGCCAGCTCCGGCCGGTGCTCGTAGTCGACCCGGCTCGTGCCTTCCGGTACCGGACTGGCCGAGGCCTCGCTGCGCGGCACCGTGGTTCGCCAGCGCAGGTTGTGCGCTTCGCCCACGCAGTGGTGCAAGGCCAGGAACTGTGGCTGCAGCAGCTTGGCGAGCATGTCGAGCAGGAGCGCATCGGCCTGCTCACGGTCCCGATAGCTCGTGAGATCGGCCAATTGGTCAATCAGAAACGTCATCTGGTCGTATCGATAGGCTGGAAGGTCCACGTGGTCCTGCTCGGTGATGGCGCCCAGGGCACTGCGCATCCCCGGGTGCTCCTACTTCATCGGCTTTTTCAACGGAAACTCAAGGGGCGCCGCGCAAGCGATGGCACAAGTCGGCACCTCAGCCAGGCAGGCCAACACGCACCTTCCGGTTGCTCGGACCGCGTGAAGGCCGTTCGTGAAACCGTTATCGATTCAGCGGGCTGAACGAGCCAAAGCGCAAAAGCTGTGAAGGTTCGGAGCGCCACGACGTCCGAAGGCGACCATCCGCGGCTTTGTCACATGGCCCTCCGGAGCTTGCGCCCCAAGCTGTGCAGCGCAGCCCATGTCGCCGTAGGCGGGTCCACGACCACCGAGTCGGCCTGCAGTTCGGTGCGCACGGCCCGGCCGGGCCGGGCCGTGTCCCGCAGCCGTGGTTCAGGCAACAGTTCGCCGTAAGCGTCGACCAACACCGCGACCAGCGGCTCGTTGGGGCGCACCCCGCGACAGACCACCACGCCCTTTTCCTGATTGCAGAGCTGCACGAAGCTTCCTGGCGGGTACAGGCCTATGGTCTTGAGCAATGCAGCGCCAATCCGGTCGGGACGCCCATCAGGTCCGAAGCACGCCTTGCGCGCAGCCTGCATCGGCGTCAGCGCCGACCGCGTCACTCGACGGCTGAGCATGGCACTGTAGATGTCCACCCGGCGCAGCAGCAGCGCCAGGCGCTGCCCAGGGGCAAGTTGCTCCGTCGGCGGCCCTTCCAAGCTGCTGTCGTGATGAAAGCGCACGGTGTCCAGCCAGGCGTGGTCCGTCACCCCGCTTGCCAGCAACAACTTCGCGCCGTCCAGAGAATGGCGAGCGATCAGCTTGCGCGTATCTTGATCGATGCTCGCGTCGGGTTGCAGCGCCAGTTGGTCCTGCAGCCGGCGCATGGCGACATTCATGGTCAACGCCGCCTTTTCCACTGCCTCGATGAGCAGTGCATCCCAGCCCAGCGTGGAGGCCAGGGCGCCGGCGATCAATGCGCAGCGCAGGGCCTGACAGCTGCTGTAGTCGTTGGCGTGACGCGATCCTTGGTAGATGAGGTGGCACAGCGCTTCGTCCCACCGATGCACCGCCAAGCTTCGCATGCGGGCATGCAATTCGTTTACGCCCTCGACCCAAGAACCTCCCGGATCAGGCTGTGCCAGCACTGTATCGGCCAACCGGATCAAGCTTCTCCAGTCGCAGGTCGAATCCGAGGCCAGCAATGGCTCCTCTTCCTGTTCAGCCGCGCCGAGCACTTGCATCAATTCAGGCCGGCAAAACGCCACGACTTCGGCGTCGGCGAAAAATTCGTTCCGCAAGCGCAGTCGTTCGCGTACGGCGGGCTCTTCCAACGACTGGTTGGCTGCCAAAAGTAACCACCCTCGGGCATCGAACAGATCGAAAGGCAATGTCTTCTCTAGCT
>JAEYPG010000299.1 GCA_023410975.1 Pseudomonadota bacterium | reverse complement strand
CATCTGCGCTGGGCCGAGCTCAGCCCGTTGCAAGGCGTGCTGCCGGCTTTCGTGCGTGAGGCGCCGTGCCGGGACCTGATGGTGCTGGGCCAGTACGATCCGGCCGACTCCGTCGGCCCCCGCGTGCCGGCGGATTTGGGGGCGTCGGTGCTGGTGCTGCCCTGGTCGGGCCACTTCGGCGATATCGGACGGCGCGGCTCATCGCCTGGAAGCCGATGCGCGAGGCGGCGCAGGCGCTGTCCGCGGCGTTGCCGCTGCTGCAACCCGAGGCGCAGGTGCGCGTGGTGGGCTGGGGTTGCGACCCCATCGAGGCGCGCCCGCTGCTGTTGCGCCATGGCATCGACGCCACCTGCAACGACGAAGGGCCCGACACCGGCCACGTGCGTGCGTCGATGCTCTCGCGTGCGGCTGACTTCGGCGCCGACCTGCTGGTGATGGGCTGCTACGGCCACTCGCGTGCCCGCGAGCTGCTCCCGGGCGGGGCCTCGCACGCGGTGCTGGCCGCGATGACGCTGCCGGTGCTGATGGCGCACTGGGCTTGCCCAGTCCGCCGTGAACCGCTGCCCGCGCCAGCTCAGGGCTGGCTGAGCGATACGCCCACGAAGGAGGCCGGCGCCAGCCGAGCGGCCAGTGCAGACGGGTCTATCCGGGCCTCAGTGCGCCAGCAGCAGCGGCAGCCGGGCCTCGCGCAGCAGCGTGCGCGTGGTGCCGCCGAGCATCAGCTCCCGGGTTCGATGGTGGCCGTAGCAGCCCATCACCAGCAGGTCGGCGCCGATGCCCCCGGCCAGCGCCAGCAGGGCTTCGCCCGCGTCCGAAGGCGGCGGGCCTGCATGCCGAACCAGTCCCCCGACTGCGTGCAGCCGCAACTGCTCAGTCAGCTCGTCCAGACAGCGGCGCTGGCTGCCTTCGTCATCGGACCAGTTCACCAAGTGCACCTCCTGCGCGCGCTGCAGCAGGGGCATCGCACCGCGCACCGCGTGCGCCGCCTCGCGCCCGGGCCGCCAGGCCACGAGGATGCAGCCGCCATCGGCGCCCGTGGCGGCGTCGTGCGGCAGCACCAGGGCCGGTATGCCACTGGCGGCGAGCACGGATTCGACGAAGTCGCGCGGCATGTCGCGGGCGTCATCGTCCCGCGGATCGTGCTGACCCAGCACCAGCAGGTCGGCGTACAGGGCACGGCGCGCGAATGCCTCCACCGGGTCGCCGCCCGTGATCTCCTCCCAGCGCACGGGCCAGCCGGAGGTTTCGGTGACGCGGTCGAAACAGGCCTTGGCGCGGCGGCGCGTGCGGGGATTGACCTCGTCCACCAGCGGTGCCTCGGGCAGCCCCAGGCCAGGAGCGGGCAGCGGCGCCGGCACGAAGTGCGGGGACACGGCGAACAGCGCCGACAGCCGGGCCTCGAAGCGTGCCGCCAGGGCCCGCGCATGCGCAAGCCGCGCCGTGGCATGGGAGCCGCCGTCCAGGTGCACGAGAAGGGAACGAAGCTCTTCCATGGGGCGCTCTCCCGTCACGTCAATCCGCAGGCGCCGAGTCCGCCTCGTCGAAGTAGAAAACCATTGCCTGGCGCTCGCCGGCGGCCATTTCCAGGCGCTGGTGTTGCCGGTAGTCCTGATGGGTGGCGCCAACTCGGTAGCGGCCCGGCGGCAAGTCGATCAGCAGCCACGCGCCGGCCAGCACGCGGTCGAAGCCCAGGTCCGCACCCGGTCCGAGGATGCGCACGCGCACCCCGTTCAGCTCCGCGCCACCGCCGCGCCTGGCGGTCATCAGCAGCAGGCTGTATTGGCGCTGGTGGGCCTGCAGCAGCAGTTCGTCCTGCGGCGCCGTGCCGCCTTCGAGATAGGGCCAACCGCCGACGCTAAGCCCGGACGAGGCGGCCGTCGCGACGCCAAGGGCAAGCAACGCCGGAACGGCCGCAGCCAGGGCAAGCGCCACGGGCTTCATGCGCAGAACGTGGCGTCACAACCCGGCCGCCAGGGCAGCCACGGGTGCTCCCACGTCTTTGAGCCGTTGTTGGCCGACGGCGGAGCACTGACGTCTTGCGCGTGTTGCAACTTCGCCGCATGGGGCGATTGCTGCCTCCAGGCCAAGCCGGTCAATTCGCCTGCGGCCTCAGTGGCGGACCGGGCGGGGTGGCAGCTCAAGTCCCGCTGCAGCGAGCGCCAGGCATCGTCGGTTTCAGTCTGCCAGTGCACCAGTTCCCCCAGCACGCTGGCGAACAGCGTGTTGCGGGCTTCGCGCAGGCGCCGTGGGTCCTGGGTGCTCAGCAGGGCTTCCACGGCCGCCTGCAGGGCCTCGGTGAGCCGCCTGAAAGCCATCACTTGGGCCGCCAGGGTCTGTTCCATCCACAACCCGATGCGCTGGCTGGCGTCCTCGGCGCCGGCCCCGGTGTCGTTCAGAAGGCAAAGGCTATTGCCGCGCCGGAGTGGCCCCTCGCCGACCCAGGGCGGGGATTCGCGTTGCATGCGGTTCTCCTGAGATCTTGAGGACGTATCGACCTTAGGACGCACCTCGCCGGGCGGGTTGAGGAACCGCAAAGCCGCATGCGATAGGAATGGCCGCGATGTAACGCGATGTGCGCCCTGTGCAGGAGATTGAACCGGCGGGCGTCGCACGGCCACCCAGGGCCTGGCTTCAGCGCGAAGCCCTGCAACGCCTGTGACCCGAGATTCGAAGGGAGTTCTCGATGGTGAAGATCGCCGTGTTCATGTTTGCCTTTTTCCTGCTTGCGATCGGCGTCGCGGCCTATGCCATCGCGCTCTACTACGCGCTGGTGAACGCGAAACACCAAGTGGAGCAGGCGTGGTCCGGCCTCAACATGCTGCTTGGGCAACGCCACGACGCGGTGCCAAGGCTCATCGAGGTGATCAGGGAGCACAGCGGTGCCGCCGGTGCGCTGCTGGAGCAGGCCGGCGAGCTTTGGGGGCGAACCGGAAGCGGGGTGCCTGACGGCGAGCGGCTGGCATTGGAGGAGGCGCTGTCGCAATGCGTCTGCTCGCTGCTGCATTTCGGCAAGACCGATCCCGAACTCCAGGCCAGCGCGGCGTACCAGGAACTGCAGCAGCGCATCGGTGGGCTGGAACAACAGATCGCACAGCGCCGTGGTCACTACAACGACGCAGTGAGGCTCAACAACGGGCGCATGGAGCAGTTTCCGGGCCTTTGCTTCAAGGGGTTGGCCGGCATGGCGCGCCGCCTACTGTTCGCGGCAGGGGAATACGACCGGACGGACATGAGCGCCGGCACGTTGCCGGCACAGCAAAGCAGGGATACAGCGGAATGTCCTGGATGAGCAGCGCTCAAGGCGAATTTCACGGGGCCACGAGATCCATGCCGCGAACAGCGGCTTACGTAATCGCCGCAATACGTCAAACCACTTGAACTAATACAATTGCTGCACCGCAGCATGCCGGTGCCGTAGGTGCCCACAAGGTTCTTGGCCGGATGCCTGCCCATCGGGCACGACCCTAGACCAGAGCACGAACCAGCATGAGCACCAAGCCGACATCGGCACCACGTTCACAGGACCCGCCAGCCGAGTACGAGGCCGCCATGGCGGACATCGAGCACCGGGCTGCGCAGGGAGAGCTGACGCTGGCACAGGCGAAACGCGAGATCTTTGAGCTGCGTGAGCGCTTCGCTGCCAATGCCGGGGTCGTGACGGGCTGGGCCATGCGCGGCCAGCCTCGTACCGCATAGCGCCGTCGCCGGTCTGGTATATGGTTGTGCTGGGAACGATATGCTCCCGGCGGAAGCAAATTTCGTCGGCCAAGCTGCCTTGCATGAGCCCACGACTTCCCTTGGCCTCGTACTCGGTTCTCTCGCGAAACGTCCGTCCTGCCACCGAACCTGCGCGCAGCTGCTCAGGCGGCTGATGTGAGGCGCAGCGCCGCAACCAGCCGGGTTCCTCGTACGCTGGGGGCTCGGCCGGTCGTGGCCTCACCCCGGGTCTTACTCTCCACGCTCTGGCCGAGCCAGACCATGGCATGCGCGGATCTGCTGCCGCGCGTGGTGCCCAGCTATCCCATCCATTAATTCCCGTTCCCGTGGTCGACATCACTCGACAGCAATGCTCTTCCATTCGGTTGACCGTCGAAGTGGGTAATCACTAAATATTTGCGCTGACGACTACCCCCTTGCCTGCATGGCGCCGCACGCCACAAATACATGCGGATTGACTCAGGTAATTTACAAATGTTTCTAATGCTTCGAATTGCGACCCAATTTATGAGGCGCTGGTGATATAGATGCAACCATTGCGCGCATTCGGCGCAAGAGGCAGTGCAGTTCACCACGAGCCGATGTGCGTCAGGGGCACATAAACAAATGCATCCAGCTAAAACAGGCCCCATGCTGGCGACGCTGGGTACGTGGTATTTCACTGAGTTGGAGGGGTCCGGATTCAAAAATCCGCTGGAAGCGTCTGGATCATTTAAAACAGGTTTTTCGGGCGGCGCCCATAGCGCGTGATATGGGCGTCGGAGTGAATTCGAGCTGTGTGCCTGGATATGGGGTTGTCCAGGTCGTGGAGGGTGGGCATGAATTTCAAGCTGCATGGATTCGGACAAACCGGCGCGGTTTCGGCATTCGCGCTGGCATGTGCTGTGCTAGCCGGGTGTGGCGGTGGGGAGGAAGCTCATTCGTCAGGGACGTCCGCCAGTCCATCTGTTGCCGCCGAGGCGGCAGCCGCCACGAACGAAGAAAAGCCGCAAGGCTTGCGCAAGGTTGTGCGCCGCTACATGAAGAAGGGCATCACAGCCGTGAGCTTGTCGCCCGACGGTTCATCGATTGCCGTGAGCCGCGCCGACGGTACGGTACGGGTCCTGGACGCAGGCAGCCAATCTGACGTCGTAAAGTTCAATGCCAAGCTTGACACCGTGGCTGCAGGCGTGGCCTTCAGCAATAACGGCAAATACCTGGGCGTAGTGGGCCGCGACAGCGATGTACACGTCTACAACATCGCCTCAGCCAACAAGCTCTACACGCTGCATGGTCACGAGCACCCCATCCGGACCATCGCGCAGAGTCCGGATGGCGAACTCATCGCCACGGCCGGTGACGAAACGCGCGTCATGCTCTGGCGCAGCGCCACGGGCAAGCTTGCCAAGATCCTGACGGGCCATACCGGCTTCGTGAATTCGGTGGCTTTCAGCCCGGACGGCACCTTGCTGGCCAGCGCTGACGCGGAGGCGCGTATCCTGGTGTGGAACGTGGCCACGGGCAAGCTCATCCACACGCTGCGCGGCCATGCCGACGAGGTCTATGCCATTGCGTTCCAGCCCGCGGGCAAAGTGCTCGCCAGTGCCGGCGCGGATGGCCAGGTGCTGATGTGGGACCTGGACAGCGGCGTGCGCACCAAGGCCTTCGAAGGCCACAAGAAGGCTGCGCGCAGCATCGCCTTCAGCCCGGACGGCAACACATTGGCCAGCGGCGGAGACGATGGCCAGATCCTGGTCTGGAACGCAGCGACGGGCATGCTGGACAAGCAGCTCACCGCCTCCGGCTCCCCGGTCAACTCGCTGGTGTTCGGCAGCAAGAACAAGAACCTGCTGTTCGCTGGCAGCGACGACAACCGCTTCGTCCGCTGGAACGTCGCCAGCGGCATCGGCAAGTAGGTCGTGGAGCGCGCAACCGGTTCCCGTTTTCCGTCTCTCGTATCCCGCAGCGGGCTCTAGTGTGTCCGGGCCCGCAACGCCGATAAGGCCTGAGGAGTTCCGCGATGTTGCAGCGTGAGGGGAGTCGTGCAAGCGTTGCCAGGGGCTGGCTGGTCCTGCTGCTGTTGGGCTGGCTGCTGGTGCTGGTGTCATGGACGCGACCGGCACTGGCGGCCGATCCGGCCCAGGGGCCCGGTGGACCGATCCTGGTGCTGACCTCGGGCAACAGCAACTTTGGCACCTACTACGCCGAGATCCTGCGCAACGAGGGCTTCAATGCCTTTGCCGTGGCCGAGGTGGGCTCCGTCAGCGCCGCCACGCTGTCCGCCTACGACGTGGTGATTCTGGCCAAGACGACACTCAGCGCTTCGCAGGTCACGATGCTCACGGAGTGGGTCAACGCCGGCGGCAACCTCGTCGCCATGG
>JAEYPG010000227.1 GCA_023410975.1 Pseudomonadota bacterium | reverse complement strand
ACCACGCCCAGCCCGGTGAAGAACCAGCGCTGCCAGCCCCCGGCGTTGGCCAGGAACGAGAAGGCCGCGCCCGTGTTGTGCGCGCGCACGAGGTTGAAGAAGCTCGTGATCTCGCGCCCCTCGCCATATTGGAACCAGCCCAGGATCAGCGTCTTGCTGAACTGGTCCAGCACGATCACCAGCACCGCCAGCCCCAGCCACAGCAGCAGCGAGGGCGCCCTGGAGGAGGCGCCCGCCGCCGCGGGCTGCCTGGCAGGCTTGACCGGCTTCACGCTTGCCTTGCCGCCCGCCATGCTCAGGCCACCGTGCGCGGCTCGCCCGCGCCGAAGAGGTTGCTCACGCAGCGGCCGCACAGCGTCGGGTGTGCCGCGTCGGCGCCCACGTCCGCGCGCCAGTGCCAGCAGCGCTCGCACTTGGTGTCGCTCGACGGCGTGACCTCGATGGCCAGCTCCTCGCCGCGCACCAGCTCCACCACCGACACGATCAGCACGAACTTCAGGTCCTCGCCCAGCGAGGACAGCAGCCCGAAGTCCTCCTCGTTGACGGTGAGCCTCACGTTGGCCTGCAGCGAGGAGCCCACGCCGCCGGCGCTGCGCACCGCCTCGATGGCCTTGTTCACCGCGTCGCGGATCTCGTGCACGCGCTCCCAGCGCGCCAGCAGCGCCTCGTTGGCCTGGGTGAAGGGCCAGTAGGTCTCCGTGAAGATGGTCTGGCCGCCGTCGAAGACCTTCCAGGCCTCCTCGGCCGTGAAGCTCAGGAACGGCGCCATCCAGCGCAGCATGGCCTGCGTGATGTGCCACAGCGCGGTCTGCGCGCTGCGCCGCGCGTGCGACTTGGGCGCGGTGGTGTAGAGCCGGTCTTTGAGCACGTCCAGGTAGAAGGCGCCCAGGTCCTCCGAGCAGTAGACCTGCAGCTTGGAGACCACCGGGTGGAACTCGTAGCGGTCGTAGTGCGCCAGGATGTCGGCCTGCAGCTGCGAGGCGCGGGAGAGGGCGTAGCGGTCCACCTCCAGCAGCTCCTCCAGCGGCACCGCGTCCGCCTTGGGGTCGAAGTCCGAGACGTTGGCCAGCAGGAAGCGCAGCGTGTTGCGGATGCGGCGGTAGGCATCGACCACGCGCGCGAGGATCTTGTCGTCGATGTTGAGGTCGCCCGAGTAGTCGGTGGAGGCGCACCACAGCCGGATGATCTCGGCGCCGAGCTTGTTGCTCACCGACTGCGGCTCGACGATGTTGCCCAGGCTCTTGGACATCTTGCGGCCCTGGCCGTCGGTGGCGAAGCCGTGCGTGAGCAGCCCCTTGTAGGGCGCGCGGCCCTCCAGCGCGCAGGCGATCAGCAGCGAGCTGTGGAACCAGCCGCGGTGCTGGTCATGGCCTTCCAGGTACAGGTCGGCCTCGGGGCCGCTGGCGTGGCACTGGCCGGCGTGGCTGCCGCGCAGCACGTGGAAGAAGGTCGAGCCCGAGTCGAACCACACGTCCAGGATGTCGGTGCTCTTGGCGTACTCCTCGGCCTCGGCGCCCAGCCACTCGGCCGGGTCGAGCTTGCTCCACGCCTCGATGTTGCCGGCCTCCACCAGCTGCGCCGCGCGCTCCACGAACTCGAGCGTGCGCGGGTGCAGCTCGCCGGTGACCTTGTGCAGGAAGAAGGGCAGCGGCACGCCCCAGCTGCGCTGGCGGCTGATGCACCAGTCGGGGCGGTTGGCGATCATGTCGCGCAGCCGCGCGCGGCCGTTCTCGGGGTAGAAGCTGGTGGCGTCGATGGCCGCCAGCGCCGTCTCGCGCAGCGTGCCCGGCGCCTTGCTGACGGTGCACACGCCTTCGCCCTCGTCCATGCGCACGAACCACTGCGCCGCGGCGCGGTAGATCACCGGCGTCTTGTGGCGCCAGCAGTGCGGGTAGCTGTGCGGCAGCTGCGAGGTGGCCATCAGGCGGCCGGCGTCCTGCAGCGCCTGGACGATGTGGGGGTTGGCCTTCCAGATGAACTGGCCGCCGAACAGCGGCAGGTCCGCGGCGTACACGCCGTTGCCCTGCACGGGGTTGATGATGTCGGTGGACTTCATCCCGTGCGCGAGGCAGGAGTTGAAGTCGTCCACGCCATAGGCCGGCGCGGAGTGCACGATGCCGGTGCCGTCCTCGGCGGTGGCGTAGTCGGCCAGCAGCACGGTGGACAGCCGCGCGTAGCCCGGGTCCACGTCCGCGAAGGGGTGGTGGAACTGCAGGCCCGCCAGGTTCTTGCCGGCGGTGGTGGCGACGACCTCGCCTTCCAGGCCGTAGCGCGCCAGGCACTTCTCCACCAGTGCCTCGGCCAGGATCAGCAGCCCGCGCGGCGTGCGCACCAGCGCGTAGGGCAGCTCGGGGTTGAGGTTCAGCGCCTGGTTGGCGGGGATCGTCCAGGGCGTGGTGGTCCAGATGACGATGAAGGCGTCCTGCTCCAGCGCGGGCAGGTCGGGGTCCGAGAGGCCGAAGGCGGCGGCGAGCTTGCCCGGGTCGGCGGCCTTGAAGGCCACGTCGATGGTGGACGAGGTCTTGTCGGCGTACTCGATCTCGAACTCGGCCAGCGAGCTGCCGCAGTCGAAGCACCAGTACACGGGCTTGAGGCCGCGGTAGACGTAGCCGCGCTCCATGAGCTTGCCCAGCACGCGGATCTCGCCGGCCTCGTTGCCGCGGTCCATGGTGCGGTAGGGGTGCTCCCAGTCGCCGATCACGCCCAGGCGCTTGAAGTCGGCCATCTGCTGCGCGATCTGCTCGCCGGCGTAGGCGCGGCTCTTGGCCTGCACCTCGTCGCGCGGCAGGCCGCGGCCGTGGGTCTTCTCGATCTGGTTCTCGATGGGCAGGCCGTGGCAGTCCCAGCCGGGGACGTACAGCGCGTCGAAGCCGGCGAGCTGCTTCGACTTGACGATCATGTCCTTGAGGATCTTGTTGACCGCGTGCCCGATGTGCAGCTTGCCGTTGGCGTAGGGCGGGCCGTCGTGCAGCACGAAGCGCGGGGCGCCGCAGCGCGCCTCGCGCAGCCGCTTGTAGATGCCCTGGCTCTCCCAGGACTGGACCCAGCCCGGCTCGCGCTTGGGCAGGTCGCCGCGCATGGGGAAGGACGTGTCGGGCAGGTTGAGGGTGGCGCGGTAGTCGGTGGCAGCAGCGGTGGAGTCGTTCATGGCGGTGGCGCCGTCGCGGCCGGCGCTAGGGGTTGTGGGCGGCGGCAGTGCCGCCGCGGCTCGGTCGGGGAGGGGAAGGAGGCGCGGAGCGCGGGCGGCCGCTTCGGCGCAGCCGCCCGGCACGCGTCAAGCGGCCGAGCTTTGAATTCGATCGCGCGTGGCCTGGCGCCGGGTGCAGGCATGCCAGCGGCGCAGCGGCGTCAGGAAGAGGCAAGAGGGCATCCCCTGATTTTAGGGCCGCACCCGCGGCACGGCCCGGCGCCGCGGCTCAGAGGCCCGGATGCGCCGCGAGCCAGGCCCGCGCGTCGGCCTCGTCCTGCGCGATGGCCTGGCGCAGCGCCTCCAGCGAGGGGTAGCGGCGCTCGTCGTGCAGCTTGTGCAGCAGCTCCACGCGGATGCAGCGGCCGTAGCCGGCGTCCAGCGCCAGCGGCCACTCCAGGCAGTGCGTCTCCAGCAGCACGCGCCCGGCGTCCTCCACCGTGGGGCGCACGCCCAGGCTGGCCACGCCGGGCAGGGGCGCTTCGGTGAGGCCGTGCACGCGCACCACGAAAATGCCCATGACGGCCGGCTTGGGATGGTCGAAGCGCAGGTTGAGCGTCCTGAAGCCCAGGTCGCGGCCGAGCTTGCGCCCGTGCATCACGTGGCCGCTGATGCTGTAGGGACGGCCCAGCAGCACGGCGGCCTGCTCCAGGTTGCCCTGCGCCAGCGCCTCGCGCACCGCCGAGCTGGAGACGCGCAGCCCGTGCACCTCGTAGCTGAGCATGCGCGCCACGTCGAAGCCGGCGGCGTCGCCCGCGGCGTCGAGCGTGGCGTAGTCGCCGGCGCGGCGCGCGCCGTAGCAGAAGTCGTCGCCCACGAGCACGTAGCGCGCGTGCAGGCCCTGCACCAGCACCTCGTCCACGAAGGACTGCGGCGACAGCGCGGCGAAGCGCTGGTCGAAGCGCAGCACCACCGCCTGGTCGATGCCGCAGCGCTCCAGCTCGGTGAGCTTGTCGCGCAGGTTGGCGATGCGCGCCGGCGCGAGCTGCGGCTGCCCCGTGCGCTTGGCGAAGAAGTCGCGCGGGTGCGGCTCGAAGGTGAGCACGCAGCTGGGCAGCCCGCGATGGCGGGCCTCGTTGGTAAGCAGCGCCAGCATCGCCTGGTGGCCGCGATGGACGCCGTCGAAGTTGCCGATGGTGAGCGCGCAGGCGCTCGCAATGCCGGGATGGTTGAAACCGCGGAAGACGCGCATGGGCCGATTATCGCGGTCCGGACAAACCCGTCCCGCGGCGCCAGGGCCTTGGTACTGCGTCACGGCCGAATCGCGGCATGGCGCGCGGCGCGCCGTGCTCATGCATTTACCGCATAAGCTGCCGCGCCATGGCCTCGACTTCCGCTTCGACCCCGCTTGCCGTGGACGCGCCCGTGCCGCGGCGCATCCTGCCCGTGATCACCGTGTCGCAGTTCGCCGGCACCTCGCTGTGGTTCGCCGTCAACGCGGTGATGCCCGAGCTGCAGCGCGAGCTGGACCTGCCGGCCTCGGCGGTGGGGAGCCTGACCTCCGTGGTGCAGCTGGGCTTCATCGCCGGCACGCTGGTGTTCGCGCTGCTGGCCATTGCCGACCGCTGGTCGGCGCGGCTGGTGTTCCTGCTGTGCGCGCTGGCCGGCGCGGCCTGCACGGTGCTGGCGGCGGTGCTGCCGCCGTCGTGGACGGGGCTGCTGGTGCTGCGGGGCCTGACCGGCTTCTTCCTGGCCGGCATCTACCCGGTGGGCATGAAGATCGCTGCCAGCTGGTGGACGCGCGGCCTGGGCAACGCGCTGGGCCTGATGGTGGGCGCGCTGATGCTGGGCACCGCCGCGCCGCACGCGCTGCGCGCGCTGGGCACGCACTGGCCCTGGCAGCAGGTGATGTGGTGCGTGGCCGCGCTGGCGGCCGGCGGCGGGCTGCTGCTGTACGCGCTGGTGCCCGACGGCCCCGGGGCGCGCAAGCCGGCGAAGCTGCACTGGACCGGGCTGTCGTGCATCTGGCGCGATCTGAAGGTGCGCGCCTCGGCCGGCGGCTACTTCGGCCACATGTGGGAGCTCTACACCTTCTGGGTGCTGGTGCCGGCCATCGTGGGCACGCGCTGGGCAGGGTCGGCGCAGTCGTGGCGCTCCTTCGCGGTGATCGCCCTCGGCGCGCTGGGCTCGGTGCTGGGCGGGCTGGTGGTGCGGCGCTTCGGCAGCGCGCGGGTGGCGGGCTTCTTCATCGCGGGCAGCGGGGCGTGCTGCTTCCTGGCGCCGTGGGCGCTGCACGCGGGCGACGCGCTGTTCATGCTGTGGCTGCTGGCCTGGGGCTTCACCGTTTCGCCGGACTCGCCGCAGTTCTCCGCGCTCACCGCCCAGAACGCCCCGCGCGAGGCCGTGGGCAGCGTGCTGACACTGGTGAACTGCATCGGCTTCTCCATCTCGGTGCTGAGCATCGAGCTGTTCGTGCGGCTGGCGCAGAGCTACCCGCTGGGGCAGCTGCTGCCGTGGCTGGGGCTGGGGCCGGTGGTGGGGCTGGTGTTGCTGAGGCCGCTGGTGAAACGGGGCGCGTGAGACGTGCGCGTGGCCGACCTGTCGGATATTCAGTTTTGAATATTCAGGATGTCAAAAGGAGTGACTGTGGACGGAAGCGGCAAATACCGTGTTTGGGCTCTCTGGCCTGTCATGTCGCTGCTGGCTGCCTGCGCCGCTGTGCCTCTCGATTCGGCTGTACCGGTTCAAGAGAGTGCTGTTGCGGAAGGCGGTGCGCAACGTCCGGTGAAAGTCCTCCTCATCACCCTGTACGGCCCCGAGGCCCAGGCTTGGCAGCCCAAGCTGAACTGGACCCGGATATACAAAGTCCCCGGCCTGTCTTCCAATTTCCCCACGGTCCAGTGCACCGATGACGACGTGTGCCTGATGACCACCGACATGGGCCATTCGAATGCCGCGGCTTCCACCATGGCGGCGGTATTCAACGGGCCCTTCGATTTGTCGAAAACCTATTTCCTGGTCACCGGCGTCGGCGGCATCAATCCGAACGTGGGAACGGTGGGTTCGGCGACCTGGGCGCGCTACGTGGTGGATTTCGGCCTGGCGCATGAATTTGATGCCCGCGAGAAACCGGCCGACTGGGCCTTCGGCTATTTCGGCATCAAGTCGCCCAATCCGGACGTCAAGCCGCCGCTGCGCTACGGCACGGAGCTTTTCCGCGTGGACGAGGCCCTGCTGCAGAAGGCCCTTCAACTCTCGCGCGGCGCCACGCTGGCCGACACGGCCGGGGCGCAGGCCTACCGGGCCCAATACCCGCAGGCCGCGGCCCAGGCGGCGCCCTCGGTGATCCAGTGCGACACCGCCAGCGGCGACACCTACTGGCACGGCGAGATCCTGGGCAACTGGGCCGCCAAGTGGACCGCACTGCTCACCGACGGCCAAGGCACCTACTGCACCACGCAGCAGGAGGACAACGCGGTGTTCGAGGCGCTGCGGCGCGGCGCCATCGCCGGGCGCCTCAACCTCAAGCGCGTGGCCGTGATGCGCACCGGCTCCAATTTCGACCGGCCGCGCCCAGGCCAGTCGGCGCTGGATTCGCTCAATACCAAGTCCGGCGGTTATCCCGCGGCCACGGCCAATCTCTACAACGCGGCTTGGCCGGTGGTGCGGGACATCGTCGGCAACTGGCCGCAGTGGAAGGACGGCGTGCCGGCGCCTTGAGGGCCATTCCACGAAAACGCGGCTCTCATGGGGCCGTCCAAATAGTCCGGGGCGGCCCCGCTTGCAGGTGCTGGCTGGAAAACCATTGGTGAATGGCCGCCTGTCCTGATGGCGCCGCTCCTCTATGTCCCATTCCAAACCCACCGCCATGCTCAAGCTGCTTCTGCCTTTCGCCCTTGCTGCTGCCAGCCCTTCCGCCTTCGCCTGGGGCCATGCCGGCCATTCCGCCGTGGCGGAGATCGCCCAGCACCGGCTCACGCCCGCGGCTGCCGCGCAGGTGGCCGAGCTCCTGGGGCCGGGCTGGTCGCTGGCGTCCGTGGCGAGCTGGGCGGACGAGATCCGCTCCCGGCAGCCGGCCACGGGCCTGTGGCATTTCGCGAGCATCCCGGGCAAGGACGCGGCTTACGACCCGGCCCGGCACTGCGGCAAGCCCGAGGCGCCCGATGCCTGCGTGGTGGCCCAGCTGCAGCGGCTGCGCAAGGACCTGCGCTGCGCGCCCACGCCGGAGGCCCGGCGCGAAGCGCTGAAGTGGACCGTGCACCTGGTGGGCGACATCCACCAGCCGCTGCACGCCTACGACGACGCCCGCGGCGGCAACGGCGTGCCCGTGAAGCTGCAGGCCCGAGGCCCGCTGTGCGGCGACAAGTGCAAGCTGGAGCCCGTTGCCCTGAACCTGCATGCGGCCTGGGACTACGGCCTGCTCGACAAGCTGGCCCCGACCTGGGGTGCGCTGGTGGCGCAGCTGGAAGCCGGCTGGCTGTCCTCGGCCGAGGCCCGGATGCCGTCGGTGGATGGTGGATCGCCCGTGGACTGGGCCAACGCCAGCCATGGGCTGGGCAAGCAAGTCTGGGTACCGGCCGACACCGCGCTCGACGATGTCTACCTTGAGCGCGCCACGCCCATCCTGATGCGCCAGATCGGCCTGGCCGGGCTGCGGCTGGCCCGCGTGCTCAACGAGGCCTATGCGTCCAGGGAATGCCCCTGGCCCTGATGGGCCTGGCCGCTCTCAACCGGCCTTCAACCCGATCGCTGCCCGTTCCTCCGCCTCCACCCAGCGCCACTTGCCCGGCGCCAGCTCGCCCAGCGCCAGCGAGCCCATCGCGCTGCGGTGCAGCGCTTCCACCCGGTTGCTCACCGCCGCGGCCATGCGCTTGACCTGGTGGTACTTGCCTTCGGTCAGCGTGAGCCGCATCGAGCGCTCGCCCGTGGCTTCGCAGGCGGCCGCGCGCACCGGCGCGGGGTCGTCGTCCAGCACCACGCCGGCCAGCAGCCGCTGAACCTGCGTGTCGTCCACCGGGTGTTTCAGGGTGACCTCGTAGACCTTGGGCACGTGGTGCCTGGGCGAGGTCAGCTTGTGCAGCAGCGCGCCGTCGTCGGTGAGCAGCAGAAAACCGGTCGTGTCCTCGTCCAGCCGGCCCACGGGCTGCAGGCCGCGCGTGCGCAGCGGGGGCGGCAGCAGGCTCATCACGCTGGGATGGTGCTTGGGCTTCATCGAGCACTCGTAGCCGGCGGGCTTGTGCAGCAGCACCAGCGCCTTCTCGAAATAGCGCCACGGCTCGCCGCGCACCTTGAAGGCCAGGCCCTCGGTGGGGAAGTCGGCGTCCGGGTCGTCCACGACGCCACCGTCCACCTCGACCAGTTCGGAAAGGATCAGCCCGGCGCACTCGCGCCGCGTGCCGAAGCCTTGGGAAAAAAGAATTTGTGCCAATCGCATGCGCGGCACTGTAGCCGCCGCGACTTATGCACTTCTTGACATATCGCCGGGGGCCGGGGCCTCGCTGACAATCCCGGCCCAATGTGTCAGCCGGGCCGCTTTTCGCGCTGCGCAATCCCCCAGATGTAGTCCATGAACGGTTTCACCGAATCTCTGCAGGCGGCCGGCGCCCTCATCACCCACGCCGACGCGCGGCTGTGGCAGGTGGTGTTTCTCTCCTTGTCGGTCAGCGGCGCCGCGAGCGCGCTGGCCGCTGTGCTGGGCCTGGTCGGCGGCGCCTGGCTGGCGGTGAGCCGATTTCCGGGGCAGCGCCTGCTGCTGTTGGTGCTCAACACGCTGCTGGCGCTGCCGCCGGTGGTGGTGGGGCTGACCGTCTATCTGCTGCTGTCGCGCTCGGGGCCGCTGGGCCAGTACGGGCTGCTGTTCACGCCCGGGGCGATGGTGGTGGCGCAGACGGTGCTGGTGCTGCCGCTGGTGACGGCGCTCACGCGCCAGCTCGTGGCCGACGCGCTGCGCGGCAACGGCGAGCAGCTGCGCTCCATGGGCGCCGGGCCGCTGCAGAGCGCGCTGCTGCTGCTGGTGCACGAGCGCATGGCGCTGATGACGGTGCTGCTCACGGGCTTCGGCCGCGCCATCAGCGAGGTGGGGGCGGTGATGATCGTGGGCGGCAACATCGACGGCATCACCCGCGTCATGACCACCGCCATCGCGCTGGAGACCAGCAAGGGCGACCTGGCCCAGGCGCTGGCGCTGGGCCTGCTGCTGCTGGCAGTGGTCGCGCTGGTCAACCTTTTCATCGCCACGCTGCGCCGCCTGCAGCCGGCGGAAAGCCTGGCCCGGTGAACGCGCCGCTGCACCTGGGCCTGCTGCCGCCCGACCCCGCCGCCGAGGCCCGCGCCGGTACGGCGTTGGGCCGCGACGAGGTGCTGATCGAGTTGCGCGACGCCGCCGTGCGCCTGGGCGAGCGCCAGGTGCTGCAGCCCATGGGCCTGCGCGTGCGCGCGGGCGAGCGCATCGTGCTGCTGGGCGCCAACGGCAGTGGCAAGACGACGCTGCTGCGCCTGCTGCACGGCCAGCTGCGCTGCAG
>JAEYPG010000213.1 GCA_023410975.1 Pseudomonadota bacterium | reverse complement strand
GGCCGGTGGCGCTGCTGCCGCTGCTGGCCTTGCTCGGCTGCACGCCCGGCTGGGCGGTGGAGGCGGCACAGCGCGTTCAGCTGCCGGTGGCCCTGGCAGCGACGGTCGTCAACGCGGCCGCGGGACGGCTGGACCCGTGGCTGGGCGCCGCCATCGGTGCGCTGGTGCTGCTGGGGTGGCTCGCGGGCCGGCGCGTCGCACGCCGCCTGCCGGGCCGCCAGCTGCAGCGCTGGCTGGGCGTCATGCTGATTGCCACCGGCCTGGCTTATCTCTGACATCAGGTGCCGCGCCCCGGGCCGCCTCCCTTGCGAACCCAACAAGGACCTTCATGCTGAACGATGACCTGCTTGGCCGGCTTCAGGCTGCCGAGATGCTCCTGGCGCCGGAGTGGACCCTGATGCCGCAGGGTCCTGCGGCGGGTCAGGGCGTCTTGGTCCGGGCGGGCCGCTTCGCGGACCTGGGCCCACTCGCGGACGTGACTGCGCGGCATCCGGATCTGTCGCTCATCGAGCTGCCGGGCCACCTGCTGATGCCAGGTTTCGTGGACACACACCACCACCTTACCCAGAGCTTCGGCAAGGCCCTGGCGTTCGGGGAGCCGTCCGAGATCTTCAAGCGCATCTGGGTTCCGCTCGAAGGCAGCCTGGGTCCCGAGAGCCTGTACCTGAGCGCCAAGCTCGCGGCGCTGGAAGCGCTGCGCGGCGGTTTCACGACCGTATGCGATGCCGGTACGCGTGCCAGGGAAGGGCTCGACGCGGTGGCCGCCGCGACACGCGACGCCGGCGTGCGCTGCGTCTTGGCCCGGGTCTGCAACGACGACGGGATGCGCCACGCCGAGGTGCTGCGGCAGGCCGAGGCCTTCCTGGACGGCGCCAGCGAGCTGCTGCACCCGTCGCTGGCCGTCTCCATCCCGGAGGTCGCCACGGACGCCATGCTGCATGCGGCATCACGGCTGTGTGCCGAGGCCGGAGCCATCTTCCAGGTGCATGTCAACGAGCACCTGGCCTCGGTCGAGAGGTCGCTGGTGGCCCGGGGCCTGCGGCCCCTGCAGCACCTGCACGCGGCGTCGGCACTGGGGCCGCAAGCGCTGCTGGCGCACTGCACCATGCTCACCGCCGACGAAATGCTGCTGCTGCGCGACAGCGGCAGCGCCGTCGCGCTCAACCCCGTGGCCAGCCAGTGGAAGGGCAACGCGGTGGCGCCGGCCACGCTGCTGTCGGCGCTGGGCGTGCGGCTGGGCCTGGGCACCGACGGGACGCGCAGCGACGGCTTCCGGCTGATGGACGCCGCCGAGGCCAACGAGCGCGTCACGGCCGGCTTGGCCAACGGCGATTCCTCGTGCGGCGGCGGGCGGCTGTGGCTCGACATGGCCACGCGGTCGGCTGCCGCGTCTGCCGGCCTGGCTTCACGGACCGGGGAGGTCGCCATCGGCAAGGCCGCAGACTTCCTGCTGCTGGACATCGACGTCCCGGAAATGACGCCGTCCTGGGACTTGTCATGGGAGCTGGTCCGGCTGGCTTCGAAGTCGCAGATCCGCTCGGTCCACGTGGCCGGCCACCTGCGCCTGTGGGACGGCTGGCCCATCGACTGGGATGCGAAGGCGCTGCTGCGCCAAGTCCGCCACGTTGCGCAACGCCGCGTGGCCGAGGCGCCCATCCACAAGGTCCATGCGACGGGAGTGCCGGCTTCGCTCCGATAGCCCTTGCGCACGACTGCATTCGCCGAGGCCGAAGCCGGGTCGAGGAACTGATCCTCGGCCCGGCCGAAGTCGTTCGGCTTCCGCCGGACGCAACTACCCATCTAGGGAATTCCCTAAGGATTTGATTCTTCTCAAACAGATTGACGGTCCGTACACTGAATGACATTCCGTGTACTGATTGACGTTGTCCCGCTTGGGATGGCGGTGGTGACGGTCATCCTGGGCGCGCCGCTTCTCGGCCAGCAGCCCTCTCTGCGAGGAGACAAGTTCGTGTCGGACGTCCACAAGGCGCTGGAAGAGGGCGCCATGAGCCGGTTCCAGTGGATGGCGGTGGCCATCTGCGTGATGCTGGTGATGCTCGATGGCTTCGACGTGCTGGTGATGGCCTTCACCGCCTCCAGCGTTGCCGCCGAATGGAAGCTCAGCGGCGCCCAGCTTGGCACGCTGTTCAGCGCCGGCCTGTTCGGCATGGCTGCGGGCTCGCTGTTCGTGGCCCCGCTGGCCGACCGCATCGGGCGGCAGATGGTCATCCTGCTGTGCCTGCTCGACATCGCGGCGGGCATGCTGCTGTCGGCGCTGGCGCAGGACGCCACGCAGCTGGCGCTGCTGCGCGCGCTCACCGGCGTGGGCATCGGCGGCATGCTCGCCAGCGTCAGCGTCATCACGGCCGAGTTCTCCTCGCTGAAGTGGCGCAGCACCTGCGTGGGGCTGCAGGCCACGGGCTATCCCATCGGCGCCACCATCGGCGGGCTCATCGCCGCGTGGCTGCTGGAGCAGCACGGCTGGCGCTCGGTGTTCGTCTTCGGCGGCCTGACCACGGCCGTGATGATTCCCATCGTGCTGTGGCGCCTGCCGGAGTCGGTGGACTTCCTCGTCGCCCGCCGCCCGCAGCACGCGCTGGAAAAGCTCAACCGGCTGCTGCGCCAGATGGGCCGCGCAGAGCTGCCGCAACTGCCCGTGCGCGCGGCTGGCCAAGTGAACCAGGGCAACGCCGTGGCCGGCCTGTTCAAGGATGGGCTGGCCCGGCCGACGCTGCTGATCTGGGGCGCCTTCTTCCTGCTGATGTTCAGCTTCTACTTCGCGCTGAGCTGGACGCCCAAGCTGCTCGTCGCCGCGGGCTTGTCGGCCAAGCAGGGTGTCACCGGCGGCGTGCTGCTGAACCTGGGGGGCATCGTCGGCGGCAGCCTGTTCGGCGTGCTGGCGGTGCGCATGAAGCTGGCCCGCCTCACGGCGCTGAGCCTGCTGCTGACCGCCGCATGCATGGCCGCCTTCGGCATGGTGTCGGGCTCCCTGGGCCTGGCTTTCGCCGCGGCCTTCGGCATCGGTCTGTTCATCTTCGCCTCGATGGCGGGCCTCTACGCCTTCGCGCCGGCCACCTACCCGGCGGCGGTGCGCACCACCGGCATGGGCTACGCCATCGGCATCGGCCGCCTGGGGGCGATCCTGGCCCCGCTGAGCGCCGGCGTGCTGCTCGACGGCGGCTGGCAGGCCCCCGCGCTCTATTACGCCTACGCGCTGCCGCTGCTGGCTGCCCTGTGTGCGGTGCTGGCCACCGGCCGGCGCGGCGCGGCGCCCCCGGCGGCTTCCCGTCTGTCCTCCGCGCATTGACACCCGGCTGCGCAGCCGACTCCTGCGCCAACCACTTCCACTGAAGGACTGAGCATGTTCCTGAAAAACACCTGGTACGTGGCCGCCCGGCCCGAGGAAATCGACGGCAAGCCGCTGGGCCGCAAGGTCTGCAACGAGGCGATCGTCTTCTATCGCCAGGCCGACGGCTCGCCCGCAGCCGTCGAAGACTTCTGCCCGCACCGCGGCGCGCCGCTGTCGCTGGGCTACGTGAGCGACGGCAAGCTGGTGTGCGGCTACCACGGCCTGGAGATGGGCTGCGAGGGCAAGACGATCCACATGCCGGGCCAGCGCGTGCGCGGCTTCCCGTGCATCAAGAGCTACGCCGTGGTCGAGCGCCACGGCTTCATCTGGGTATGGCCCGGCGAGAAGGACAAGGCCGATCCGGCGCTGATTCCCGAGCTGCACTGGGCCAACAACCCCGAGTGGGCCTACGGCGGCGGGCTGTACCACGTCAAGTCCGACTACCGGCTCATGATCGACAACCTGATGGACCTGACGCACGAGACCTACGTGCACTCGACCTCCATCGGCCAGAAGGAGATCGACGAGACGCCGTGCACCACGAAGGTCGAAGGCGACCACGTCATCACCAGCCGCTTCATGGACAACGTGCCGGAGGCGCCGCCGTTCTGGAAGCTGGCGCTGCGCGGCCACGGCCTGCCGGACAACCAGCCGGTGGACCGCTGGCAGATCTGCCACTTCACGCCGCCCACGCACGTGATGATCGAGGTCGGCGTGGCGTTGCAGGGCCATGGCGGCTATGACGCGCCGGCGGACAAGAAGGTCTACGCCATCGTGGTGGACTTCATCACGCCCGAGACCGAGACCTCGCACCACTACTTCTGGGGCATGGCG
>JAEYPG010000183.1 GCA_023410975.1 Pseudomonadota bacterium | reverse complement strand
GTCCATCGTCGAGGGCAGCCAGTCCACCACCGACGAGGACGTCCTGGACGCCGTGGTGAAGGCCGCCGACGAGGTCTTCGCCGCCAAGGTGGCGCAGGTGGGCGCCGAGCAGTTCACGCCCTTCATGCGCATGGTGCTGCTGCAGTCCATCGACACGCACTGGCGCGAGCACCTCGCCGCGCTGGACTACCTGCGCCAGGGCATCCACCTGCGCGGCTACGCGCAGAAGAACCCCAAGCAGGAATACAAGCGCGAGGCCTTCGAGCTCTTCGCGCAGCTGCTGGACGCGGTCAAGACCGAGGTCACGCGCGTGCTGATGACGGTGCGCATCCAGACGCAGGAGCAGGTGGCGCAGGCCGCCGAGGCGCTGGAAGAGCGCGCCGGTGCCGTCAGCAACGTGACCTACACGCATCCCAACGACGACGGCTCGGTGTCGCAGGACCGCGACCCGTCCGACGAGATGCCCAAGGTCGGCCGCAACGATCCCTGCCCCTGCGGCAGCGGCAAGAAGTACAAGCAGTGCCACGGCAAGCTCAGCTGAGCCGGGCCGAGCGCTGAGAGCCCTACTGCAAGGAGTTGATTCGATGCCCGTGAACCTGTCCGCGCCCGATCCCGCCACGCTCGCGCCCGTGCCCGGCGTGCGCATCGGCACTGCCATGGCTGGCGTGCGCAAGGCCAACCGCCGCGACCTGACCGTCATGACCCTGGCCGAGGGCTCGGCCGTGGCCGGCGTGTTCACGCTCAACCGCTTCTGCGCCGCCCCGGTGCAGCTGTGCCGCGAATACCTGGCCGCGGGCAGCGCCGTGCGCGCCCTGGTCATCAACACCGGCAACGCCAACGCCGGCACCGGCGAGGACGGCCTGGTGCGCGCGCGCCGCACCTGCATCGCGCTGGCCCGGCAGCTGAGCCTGTCGCCCGAGCAGGTGCTGCCGTTCTCCACCGGCGTGATCATGGAAACGCTGCCGGTGGAGCGCATCGAGGCCGGGCTGCCGGCGGCGCTGGCAGACCTCAAGGAGGACAACTGGGCGCTGGCGGCTGAGGGCATCATGACCACCGACACGCTGCCCAAGGCCGCTTCGCGCCAGGTGCAGATCGGCGGCCGCACCGTCACCGTCACCGGCATCAGCAAGGGCGCCGGGATGATCCGCCCGAACATGGCCACGATGCTGGGCTTCGTCGCCACCGATGCCGTGATCGCCCCGGCGCTGCTGCAGCCGCTGGTCAAGGAAGCGGCCGACGCCAGCTTCAACCGCATCACCATCGACGGCGACACCTCCACCAACGACTCGTTCGTGCTGATCGCCACCCGCCAGGCGGGCCATGCCGAAATCACCTCTCTGGACTCGGCCGAGGGCCAGGCGCTGCGCGAGGCGGTGATTGCCGTGTCGCAGCAGCTGGCGCAGGCCATCGTGCGCGACGGCGAGGGCGCCACCAAGTTCATCACCGTGCGCATCGACGGCGGCCGCAACGAGGACGAGTGCCGCCAGGCGGCCTACGCCATCGCGCACTCGCCGCTGGTCAAGACCGCCTTCTTCGCCAGCGACCCGAACCTGGGCCGCATCCTGGCCGCGGTGGGCTACGCCGGCATCGGCGACCTGGACCAAGGCCTGATCGACCTGTTCCTGGACGACGTGCACGTGGTGGTGCAGGGCGGCCGGCATCCGGCCTACCAGGAAGCCGACGGCCAGCGCGTGATGAAGCAGGCCGAGATCACCGTGCGCGTGGACCTGCACCGCGGCCCGGCCAGCGCCACCGTCTGGACCTGCGACCTCTCGCACGACTACGTCAGCATCAACGCCGACTACCGCTCCTGAGCTGAGCCCCGCGGCGGCCGCCTTGTGACGGGCCGCCGTTTCGACGTCGCCCGGCGCCGACCCTTCCGCGCCGACGCGCCCCGCCTGTTCCCCTCAATCCAGGGGGAAACCCTGTGCGGGGTACATTCCTTTTTTTCGCGCTCACCCGGGTGCGAATCGCGCGCCCGCTCCCCATGAACGCACCCATTCCCGTCAATACCCTGGCCGGCGCCGCCGTGGCGGCCGCCATTGAAGACGCGCCGCGCCTGCGCGAGATTCCCTACAACTACACCTCCTTCTCGGACCGCGAGATCGTGTCGCGGCTGCTGGGCGAGCGTGCCTGGGACCTGCTGCTGCAGCTGCGCGAGCAGCGCCAAACCGGCCGCTCGGCGCGCATGCTCTACGAGGTGCTGGGCGACATCTGGGTGGTTCAGCGCAACCCGTACCTGCAGGACGACCTGCTGGACAACCCCAAGCGCCGCGAGGCGCTGATCCAGGCGCTGCACCACCGCCTGGGCGAAGTCGGCAAGCGCCGCCATCCTGAAGATGACGCGCAGCGCGACGCACTGGTGGGTGAGCTGCTGGGCCTGGCGCAGCAGGCGGTGGCGGACTTCGGCGCCGCCTTCACGCAGATCGACGAGCTGCGCCGCCGCGCGCGGCGCGTGCTGGGCCGCCACACGGCCAAGGACAACATCAAGTTCGACGGCCTGTCGCGCGTGGCGCACGTGACGGACGCCACCGACTGGCGCGTCGAATTCCCCTTTGTGGTGCTCACGCCCGACACCGAGGCCGAGATGGCCGCGCTGGTGGCCGGCTGCGTGGAGCTGGGCCTGACCATCATCCCGCGCGGGGGCGGCACGGGCTACACGGGCGGCGCGGTGCCGCTGACCTGGAAGAGCGCCGTCATCAACACCGAGAAGCTGGAGCAGATGACGGAGGTCGAGCTGGTCGACCTGCCCGGCGTGCCGCACAAGGTGGCGACGATCTGGACCGGCGCCGGCGTGGTGACGCAGCGCGTGGCCGACGCCGCCGAGCGCGCGGGCTACGTCTTCGCGGTGGACCCGACCTCGGCCGAAGCCAGCTGCGTGGGCGGCAACATCGCCATGAACGCCGGCGGCAAGAAGGCGGTGTTGTGGGGCACGGCGCTGGACAACCTGGCCTCCTGGCGCATGGTCACGCCGGAAGCCAAGTGGCTGGAGGTGGTGCGCCTGGAGCACAACCTGGGCAAGATCCACGATGCCCCGAAGGTGCGCTTCGAGCTGCGCTACTTCGACGCCTCGGGCAAGACGCTGGAGCGCACCGAGATCATCGACGTGCCGGGCAGCATCTTCCGCAAGGAGGGCCTGGGCAAGGACGTCACGGACAAGTTCCTGGCCGGCATTCCCGGCATCCAGAAGGAAGGCTGCGACGGCCTGATCACCAGCGCGCGCTGGGTGGTGCACCGCATGCCCGCGCACGTGCGCACGGTGTGCCTGGAGTTCTTCGGCAACGCCAAGGAGGCGGTGCCCTCCATCGTCGAGATCAAGGACTTCATGTTCGCCCAGGCCAAGGCCGGCGGCGCGATCCTGGCCGGCCTGGAGCACCTGGACGACCGCTACCTGAAGGCCGTGGGCTACGCCACCAAGAGCAAGCGCGGCACGCTGCCCAAGATGGTGCTCATTGGCGACATCGTGGGCGACGACGACGCGGCCGTGGCCCGCGCCACCAGCGAGGTGGTGCGCCTGTCCAACGGCCGCTCGGGCGAGGGCTTCATCGCCGTCAGCGCCGATGCGCGCAAGAAGTTCTGGCTCGACCGCAAGCGCACCGCGGCCATCGCGCGCCACACCAACGCCTTCAAGGTCAACGAGGACGTGGTGATCCCGCTGGAGCGCATGGGCGAGTACACCAACGGCATCGAGCGCATCAACATCGAGCTCTCCCTGCGCAACAAGCTGCAGCTGGTCGATGCCCTGGAGGCCTTCTTCAGCCGCGGCAACCTGCCGCTGGGCAAGACCGACGACGCCAACGAGATCCCCAGCGCGGAGCTGCTGGAAGACCGCGTGCAGCAGGCGCTGCAGCTGCTGCGCGAGGTGCGCGCGCTGTGGACGGGCTGGCTGGACCAGCTTGACGTGGCGCAGGCCCCTTACGGCGGGCGCAGCTTCTTCGAGCTGCTGCAGGACACCTCGCTGCGCGCGTCGTGGAAGACGCAGGTGTTCAAGCCGCTGCAGGGCCTGTTCGCCGGCGCGTCCTTCGCGCCGATCCTGGAAGAGTGCCGCCGCATCCACAAGCAGGTGCTGCGCGGCCGGGTGTGGGTGGCGCTGCACATGCACGCCGGCGACGGCAACGTGCACACCAACATCCCGGTGAACTCCGACGACTACCAGATGCTGCAGACCGCCCACGAGGCGGTGGGCCGCATCATGGTGCTGGCGCGCAGCCTGGGCGGCGTGATCTCGGGCGAGCACGGCATCGGCATCACCAAGCTCGAGTTCCTCACCGACGAGGAGCTGCAGGGCTTTGCCGACTACAAGAAGCGCGTCGATCCGGAAGGGCGCTTCAACAAGGGCAAGCTGTTGCGCAACCCGCAGGCGCTGGGCCCGGACGTGCGCGCGGCGGACCTCGCGCATGCCTACACGCCCAGTTTCGGGCTGCTGGGGCACGAGTCGCTGATCATGCAGCAGAGCGACATCGGCGCCATCAGCGACTCGATCAAGGACTGCCTGCGCTGCGGCAAGTGCAAGCCCGTGTGCGCCACGCACGTGCCGCGCGCCAACCTGCTGTACAGCCCGCGCAACAAGATCCTGGCCACCTCGCTGCTGGTGGAGGCCTTCCTGTACGAGGAGCAGACCCGCCGTGGCGTGTCGATCAAGCACTGGCAGGAGTTCGAGGACGTGTCGGACCACTGCACGGTCTGCCACAAGTGCGCCACGCCCTGCCCGGTGAAGATCGACTTCGGCGACGTGTCGATGAACATGCGCAACCTGCTGCGCAAGATGGGCCAGAAGAGCTTCAGGCCCGGCAACGCGGCGGCGATGTTCATGCTCAACGCCACCAACCCCGCGACCATCAACCTGGTGCGCGGCGCCATGGTGAACGTGGGTTTCAAGGCGCAGCGCCTGGCCAACGACGTGATGAAGCTCGCCGCGCGCAAGCAGACCGCGCTGCCGCCGGCCACGCACGAGAAGGCGCCGGTGCGCGAGCAGGTGATCCACTTCGTCAACAAGAAGCTGCCCGGCGGCCTGCCGAAGAAGACGGCGCGCGCGCTGCTGGACATCGAAGACAAGAACTACGTCCCGATCATCCGCAACCCCAAGGCGACCACGGCGGACACGGAGGCGGTGTTCTATTTCCCGGGTTGCGGCTCGGAGCGCCTGTTCAGCCAGGTGGGCCTGGCCACGCAGGCGATGCTGTGGCACGCGGGCGTGCAGACGGTGCTGCCGCCGGGCTACCTGTGCTGCGGCTACCCGCAGCGCGGCAGCGGCCAGTTCGAGAAGGCCGAGAAGATCATCACGGACAACCGCGTGCTGTTCCACCGCGTGGCCAACACGCTCAACTACCTGGACATCAAGACCGTGGTGGTGAGCTGCGGCACCTGCTACGACCAGCTCCAGGGCTACGAGTTCGAGAAGATCTTCCCCGGCTGCCGCATCGTGGACATCCACGAGTACCTGCTGGAGAAGGGCATCAAGCTCGACGCCGCGGGCGCGTACCTCTACCACGACCCCTGCCACACACCCATGAAGCAGCAGGAGCCGATGAAGACGGTGAAGGCGCTGCTGGGCGACCAGGTGCTCAAGAGCGAGCGCTGCTGCGGCGAGAGCGGCACGCTGGGCGTGACGCGCCCCGACATCTCCACGCAGGTGCGCTTCCGCAAGACCGAGGAGCTGCGCAAGAGCGAGGCCGCGCTGCGCGCTTCGGGACAGGTCGGTGCCAAGGAGGACATCAAGATCCTCACTTCCTGCCCGAGCTGCCTGCAGGGCCTCAGCCGCTACGGCGAGGACCTGGACAGCGGGCTGCTGCAGGCCGACTACATCGTGATCGAGATGGCGCGCAAGATCCTGGGCGAGAACTGGATGCCCGACTACGTGGCCCAGGCCAACGCCGGCGGCATCGAGCGCGTGCTGGTCTGAGGCGGCTCAGTCCTCGTCCACGGCGTCGGTAGACCGGCGCCGCTGCGGCGGCGCCGAGTCGCCCCTGTGCTGCGTGCCGGGGCTCTGGGGGCGGTGCATGCGCCGCTCCAGCTGCGCCAGCACGATCAGGATCGCCAGCACGATGAACGTGGCCAGCAGCGCGGTCGCCTCGCGGCCCTGGCCCACCGCGATGCCGATGGCCGCAGTGGCCCAGATGCTGGCCGCGGTGGTGAGGCCGCGGATCTCGCCCTGCTCGCTGAGCTTGAGCACCGCGCCCGCGCCCAGGAAGCCGATGCCGGAGATCACGCCCTGCAGCACGCGGCTCATGCCGTCCTCATCCAGGCCGGCCTGCGCGGGCGCCAGCACGAACAGCGCCGCGCCCAGCGCCACCAGCATGTGCGTGCGCAGCCCCGCCGCGCTGCGCCGCCGCTCGCGCTCCCAGCCGATGGCCGCGCCCAGCAGCACCGCCACGGTCAGCCGCGTGCAGGCCCGGGTGAGCTGCTCCACGTCGGAAAGGTCGGCGAACTCCGAGCGGATCGTTTCCGCCACCTGTGCCCAGCTCATCGCGCGGGGGCACCGGCCTCGCGCCAGATGCCGTTTCTTCTCATGTGCCGTGCGCGGCAAGAAAGGCACCCGCCGCGGCGCAGTACCCCTTATTCGGCGGACAGGCGGCGGGAGCGGATCAACTCGTGCCAGAAGGCCGTTTCCTTCTGCAGGAAGGCCGTGAGCGCCGCCGGGTCGCCGGGCAGCACCTCCAGGCCGAACTCCTCCAGCTTCGGCTTGATCTCGGGCGCCAGGATGGCCTTGCGCATCTCCGTGGACAGGCGCTGCACGATGGGCTCCGGCGTGCCGCGCGGCACGAACAGCGCCTGCCAGGCCGCGGCTTCGAAGCCCTGCACGCCCACCTCCTGCAGTGTCGGCACCTGGGGCAGGGAGGGGATGCGCTGGGGCGACATCACCGCCAGCGCCTTGAGCTTGCCGCTGCGGATCAGCGGCAGCCCGGCGGCGGTGTCCAGCACCGTCATCGGCAGCTGGCCGGCGATCACGTCCTGCGACGCGAAGGCCGTGCCTCGGTAGGGCACGTGCACCACGAAGCTGCCCGTGCGCTCCTTGAGCAGCTCCATCGCCAGATGATGCGGGCTGCCCACGCCGGGCGAGGCATAGCTGAAGCGCCCGGGGTTGGCCTTGAGCTCCCGCAGCCACTGGCGCGCGTCACTGAAGCCCGATTGCGGGTTCACGACCACGATGAGCGGGAAGCGCGCCATGAAGCCCACCGGCGCGAAATCCCTCGGGTCGTAGGGCAGGCGCTTGTACATCGCCTGGTGGAACACCATCGCGCCGTTGTCGCCGGTGAGCAGCGTGTAGCCGTCGGGCGCGGACTTGGCGGCGTTGTCCGTGCCGATGATGCCGGCGGCGCCCGGGCGGTTCTCGATGTAGATGGTCTGGCCCAGCTGCTTGCCCATCTGCGGCGCCAGCTGCCGCGCCAGGAAGTCCGAGCCGCCGCCAGCCGGGTAGGCCACCACCCAGCGGATCGGCCTGGACGGCCAGGGCTCCTGCGCCGCTGCGGCGAGGGGCAGGGACAGGCCCGGCAGCGAGGCGCTGGCGACTTGCAGGAGGCGGCGGCGGGACAGCTTTGTCATGGTCGGGGGCTGGACAAATGGGGCCATCTTAGCCAGCGGGATAATCGGGCCCGATCGCGCCTCGGCGCACCGGATTCCGGAGTCCCCATGAGCAGCAGCCCGCAGCACCAGCCCACCGCCCTCACCGTGCACCAGCAGTCCAGGCAACTGGAAATCAGCTTCGAGGACGGCGCCACCTTCCGCATTCCCTTCGAGCTGATGCGCGTGTATTCGCCCTCGGCCGAGGTGCAGGGCCACGGCCCGGGCCAGGAGGTGCTGCAGACGGGCAAGCGCGAGGTGGAGATCGTGGGCATCGAGCCCGTGGGCCACTACGCGGTGCAGCCCAGCTTCTCCGACGGGCACGACTCCGGCATCTTCACCTGGGACTACCTGTACTTCCTCGGCTCGCAGCAGCAGCAGCTGTGGCAGGACTACGAAAAACGGCTGCAGGAAGCCGGCGTCGAGCGCGACGCGCCCATGCCCGAGAAGTCGGGTGCCTCCTGCGGCCACCACCACTGAACGACTTCCCCCTCATGAGCCAGACCCATTTCGGTTTCGAGACCGTCGAAGAACAGGAAAAAGCGCGCCGCGTGCGCGGCGTGTTCGACTCCGTCGCGTCCAAGTACGACGTGATGAACGACCTGATGTCCATGGGCCTGCACCGTGCGTGGAAGGCCTACACGCTGGCGGTCGCGAACCTGCGCGAGGGCCAGCGCGTGCTGGACATCGCCGGCGGCACGGGCGACTTGGCGCGCGCCTTCGCGCCCAAGGTAGGGCCGAGCGGCCTGGTGGTGCACACCGACATCAACGAGGCCATGCTGCGCACCGGCCGCGACCGGCTGCTGGACGAAGGCATGGTGCTGCCCAGCACCATCTGCGACGCCGAGAAGCTGCCGTTCCGCGAAGGCACCTTCGACCTCGTCAGCGTGGCCTTCGGCTTGCGCAACATGACGCACAAGGACGGCGCGCTGGCCGAGATGGCGCGCGTGCTCAAGCCGGGCGGCCGCCTGATGGTGCTGGAGTTCTCCAAGGTGGCGGCGCCGCTGCAGAAGGCCTACGACTGGTACTCCTTCCAGGTGCTGCCGCGCCTGGGCAAGCTGGTGGCTGGCGACGCCGACAGCTACCGCTACCTGGCCGAGTCGATCCGCATGCACCCGGACCAGGCCACGCTCAAGGCCATGATGAAGACGGCCGGCTTCGGCCACGTGGACGTGCACAACCTCAGCGCCGGCGTGGTGGCGCTGCACGTGGGCATCAAGTGCTGATGAAAAACGCCGGTGCCTGAGGGCCGCCGGCGTTCAGGCGCGGCGCGGCGCGCACTCCGTGGCCAGGAACTGGCCGATGCGCTCCGCAAGCCGCTGCGGCGACGCGTGGCGCTGGCGCGGCTCGAAGCCGCGCAGCGCCTGCAGCCGCTCGGGCAGCTGCTCCATCTCGTAGGCCACCAGCACGTGCTGCAGTTCCTCGAAGCGGCGCGCGGTGGCGATCTGGTGGTCGTTCACGTGCTCGCCGAAGCGCGCCAGCCGCGGCACCACCAGCAGCCGCTTGTCGTGCTGCAGCGCCATCGCGATGGTGCCGGCCCCCGCGTGGCTGATGAGCATGGACGACTGCGCCAGCAGATTGTCGAAGGCCGTGCGCGACAGGAAGCGGTGGAAGGGCATGTGCTTGGGCTCGTAGCTGCCGTCGCCGATCTGCGCCACCACCTCTTCTCCAATGCGCTTGGCGCCCACCAATTCGTCCATCTCCCGCACCAGGCGGTCGAAGGGAAACATGCTGCCTACGGTCAGCAAGATCACAGCACCTCCCCGGCGTACTCCACGCCCCGGTAGCGTGCCGCGACGGCCGGCCACTGGGCCAGGCACAGGTCGGCGACACGGCGCATCAGGCGCCCGCTGACGGACAGCGCTTCGATCTGCGCCACGCTGTCGATCCACACCACCTTGGCGCCCAGCAGCTTGGACCAGATGCAGAACAGCGCCAGCGGCATGGAGCCGGTGGTCACTACCACGTCGGGCCGCAGCTTCCAAGCCAGGCCCAGGGTACGGCCCAGGACCGCCACCGCCTGGAAGGGCTTGCGGCGGTCGCATTCGCCGACCACGTGCACCGGCCGCCCGCCGGTGTCGAAGCCCGAGGCCGCGATCTCCATGGTGGTGATGTAAGCCGCGGGCTGCACGGGCCACAGGCCTTGCGCGTGGCGCAGCAGGATCTGCAACTCGTTGGCGTGCCCGCCCGCCGAGGCGCCGACGACCAGTTTCATTGCGGCGCCAAGCTCAATTCATCGATCAGCTGCTTGGTGTGCCGAATATTGGCGTGCGAGGAGGCACCAAACACGATCGACTCGATGCGGGGCTGGCGGCAGACATAGTCGATGGCTTCGCGCGGCGCGATCGCACCCGAGGCCAGGACCGACATCGCCACCGGCCTGAAACGGCGCTGTTCAATGGCTTGCTCGTAGGCCGGAATGCCGCCGCACATGCGAAAACCGATCTTGTTGATGTTGGCGCAGACGACCGGGTTTTCAATGCCCAGCTCGTCCAGCACGTCGAGCAGGCGAGGCAGATTCATCGTGATGTAGCCGGGCTCCGCGCCGTAGGCATTGCGTACGTGGTCATGAAACATGCGCAGTACCGGCTTGAGATTCAGGCCCAGGAACAGGTCTGTGATGACGTTCTGCAGGAATATCACGGGCGTCGGCAGCCCGCGGAACATTTTCATTTCCGCATCGACCAGCAGCTGTAGGACCTTTTCAATATCCTTGTTGGCCAGTGCCATGCCGCCCTTGAGCATGGCGCCCAGCGAGCCTTCCTCGGGCAAGAACTTCTTCAATGCTTCCAGCATGCCGTATTCGGTCACGGCATTGGCATATTTGTGCGCATAAGGCATGCAGGGGTAGAAAGCGTAATCCGGATACCGGTCCCGGTGGGTGCGGAAGTAATCGCAGATTTCCCCCACGCGGTCGTGCGTGGTGCACATGAAGGTGCGAATGCCTTCCTGGTAGGCGGCATCCAGCACTTTGATGATGGCGGAGGTATCTTGGAAGCGCATGGCTTGCGCACGCGCTTTTTCCTCGGACATGTGATTCACGCCGAAGAACTGGTTGTCACCGAAAAGCACGCGATCCATGGGGATCGATTTGGGCTGAGACATCGACATGTGAATGGCTGGCGCTTGGCGCGTGAGTTTGTAAGAGCAGGGCGGCGCCGGAATCAGGTCCGATCACCGACGAGGCGCGACCACAGTCCGGCCCGGCGTCCGGGAACGGAGGCCACGTCGGCGGCGCGTTGCTGTCCCGGGTTGCTTTCGGCCTCCAGCAGCATGGAAACCAGCCGGTCGGTTTGCAGCGCGGAGCGGAAGGAGTTTTCGCCGTTGGTGCGGCCAAGCTTGATGCTCTGCACGAAATAATCGACCTGGGCCGAGTATTCCTCGCCACGCAGGTAATACCAGACCTCCTGCGTCAAATCCGTGGTGTAGCGGACCGACCAGCCTTTGGGCGCGCCGGGCAGGGCTTCGTGCGGTTCGCGCAGGTAAATCTGGCATTCCTGGCGGTCTGCGCTCAGGCGCCCGCGCGAGCCCCAGACCGTGATGGCGGTCGACATCTTGCGGTGGCTCTCGTCGCTCCAGTTCACACTGAGCTGCGCACTCGCGCCACCGGGGTAGCGGAACAGCGCATACACCTCGTCGTCCACGTCGCGCGAGAACACGCTGTGGCGCACAACCCCGTTCACGCCGCCCGGCGTGCCCGCCACGAAATTCATCAGGTCCAGCGCGTGGCAGGCGTAGTCGTACAGCGCCCCGCCACCTTCGGTCTTGGTCGAGCGCCAGGTGGAGCCGCTGGGACGCAGCACCACCGGACCGTAGGCTTCGATGCGCACGTGGTGCACCTCGCCCAGCGCGCCGCTGCGCACGATGCGGGCCGCTTCCTGGAAGGCTCCGACGAAGCGGTAGTGGTAACCGACCTGGTTGACCAGCTTCTTCTGCTCCGCCAACTCCGCGAGCCTGTAGCCGTCCTCGGGGTCCAGCACGAAGGGCTTTTCGCAGAACACGTGCAAGCCTCGCTCCAGCGCCTTTTCCACCATCGAGGCATGGAACTTCGACGGCGTGGCGACGAGCAGCGCGTCCAGCTTTTCCTCGGCGAGCAGCCGGTCAAAATCGCTGTAGCACTTGAGGCCGGAATACTGCGCAAGCACGTCCGTCAGGTAGGTGTTTGAATCACAGCCTGCCACCAGGTCTATATCTGGATGCGCGCGTGCAATGGCGAGATGGGACAGCCCCATCTTGCCCAGGCCCAATACTGCGGTCTTGATCATTGCTGATTCCCAGGGTGGTGAAAGTTTTTAAGCTCGTCCCGTCAGGAGAGCACTTGTGCGTAAACGTCCGAGACGGCGCGTGCCATGCTGCGCGAGGAATACCGCTCGCATTGCAGGCTGTAGGCAGCCTGGCGGATTCGACCCCAGTCGTGGCGGCCGTCCATCAAGGCTTCCAATTCCGCAGCCAGCGCCTGTTCATTCCCGGAAGGCACGACCAGGCCGGTACGGCCATGTTCCAGGACCTCCGGAATACCCTCCACGTCGGAGGCGACGACCGGGACGCCGGTGGCCATGGCTTCCAGCACGGCCATGGGCATACCCTCTCCATACAGGCTGGGTAATACCATCACGTCCAGCCCGCGTAGCGCGGCGTCCACATCCCGGGTGAAACCTGTCCAGATCACGTGCCCGTCCAGGCCCAGGTTATGGGCCAGTGCCCGTATCTCGGTTTCGTAGGCTGGTGTCTCAAATCCTCCCACGGCCACGATGCGCAGATTCCGGCCGGTGCGCAGCAATAGCGACGCAGCCCGCAGCAGAATTTCAATCCCCTTGCGTGGCCTGAACAACGCCACCGTTCCTATATGCCAGGTGCCTTGCGGGCTGGGGCGTTCGGGCAAGGGGCCGGGCGTGGGCACGCCGTTGGGGACGGTGAATATGCGTTTGGCTGAAAATCCCTGCTGTACCAAATAGCGTTCGAGGCTGCGCGATACTGGAATCAGCGCCTGAATCGATCCGGCGCTCCAGCGCTCAACCACGGAATTCACGCGGTTCATTAGTAGCGCCTCGGTATCGCGTGCTGCTGGACTGTGTACGTGGTGAACCATCGGCACACTCGCGAGCAGGCTGGCGACGCGGCCAATCATGGCGCCGCGTGGCGAATGCGAATGCAGCAGCTTGAAACCTCCTTCGCGCGCCAACATGGCCACACGGCGTGCACAGCCAAAGTCAAAGCGATGACGCATGGGCATTTTGTGAAGGCTGATTTCCTGCCCGGTGCGCAGCAAAGGAAACTTGTCCGGCTTGAAGCAAACGAAACTGATTTCATGGCCCAGTTCGGTCAGGCCGAGGGCCAGCAGGTCCTGAACCTTTTCTGCGCCCGCGTAATACTCTCCATTGATGATGTGCAGCACTTTCATTCAACGAAGAACTCCGGTTTTATTGCCACTTCACTTGCCACTTCAACGGTCCTGAGAGACGAGCGCCGCCCTTGGCTGGCGTCCGTCTTGCTTTGCTCTAAAGCCGCACTGCTGGCATGGAAGTAACGTTTCAAACATTTACCTCGTGCACATTTAGCAGCGCTTGGGCTCCTGCTTATCAAACCTTAGCATTCCGGGATGATGGAATCGCTACCGAAGTAGGGGAGCAAAATTCCTACGGGTTACCCCTGTTCTCGTTAGTACCCGTGTTCATGGGGCTGTCTCCGCCCTGCCGATAGCGGTTTACTGCGGGCCTTCGGAAGTGTTCCGGCAGGACTTGCAGTTTTGAACAGTCAAACTATTGGTAACGCCCATGCCGCTGTCTACGAGGATTGAACGGCACACGGCGCCGTTAACCGTTCCCAGTGCCTGCGGAAATATCCTGCGTGTCGGGGTGGCCGCGGTGATGGCGCTGGGCCTTTTGAGTGCCTGTGGCGAACAAAAAGCCAAATCGGCCTCGCAGGTGGCGGCCCGTGTCAACGAAAGCGAAATTTCTGTCCACCAAGTGAATTTCTTGCTGCAACAGCGGGAAGTGCGGCAGGACGAGGTCGAGACGGCAAGCCGGCTGGCGCTAACGCGCCTGATCGACCAAGAGCTTGCCGTTCAGAAGGCGCTGGATCTCAAGATCGACCGCCAGCCCGCAGTGCTGCAGGCGCTGGAGGCCGCGAAAAGGGACGTGCTGGCACGCGCCTATTTGGAGCGTGTGTCCGAGGCGGCGCTGCAACCGACCTCGGCGGAGATCGAGCAGTTCTACAACGAGAAACCCGCGCTTTTCCGGGAGCGGCGTATCTACCAGCTGCAGGAGATCAATATAGAAGTACCGAAAGATCAATTGCCGGAACTGGGCAAGCGGCTTTCGGCCGCTAAAGATATAGACACCTTTGCCGACTACCTGCGCACCAGCAATATCCGGCATACCCAGAATAGGGTGGTCAGGGCGGCGGAGCAGATTCCCCTGGAGCGTCTCAACGATTTCGCGGCCATGACTGATGGCCAGGCGCGTTTTGTTCCAACCGAATCCGGCGCCCTTGTCGTCGCGCTCGTCAAGTCGCAGCCCCAGCCGGTTCCTTTGGAAAAGGCCAAACCCGCAATCGAGCAGTTCCTGACCGCGCAGCGCAAGCGCGAAATGGTCGAGCGCGATCTCAAGGACCTGCGCGCGGCGGCCAAGATCGAGTATGTGGGCAAGTTTGCGGAAGCCTCACCGGCCGCTGCGGCCACCGCGAAACCGGTGAACGGGCCCGGCGAGCCCGACGGGCAAAACACCCCGGCCGCTGCGTCGGGTAATTCTTCAGTTGACCAAGGAATGGGGGTGAACAAATGAATTCCTCTGCGCGTTTGGTACGGCTTGGCATCTCCGTCGCATTGGTCGGATGGTCCATGGCCAGCATGGCGCAATCCCAGACCGGTGCCGCGCGCCAGGCGGCGGCTCAGGCGCCCGCGCCGGTCGCCACGGCACCTTCATCCGCCGCCAATGCCGGCGATTACAGGCTCGGCCCTGGCGACACGCTCAAGGTCTCGGTGTTTCAAAACCCTGATCTGACGCTGGAAACCCGCGTCACGGACAGCGGGATGATCACTTATCCCCTGATCGGCGCCGTGAAAGTCGGCGGCCTGACGGTGCCCCAGGCGGAGCAGCGGATCGCCAACGGCCTGAGCTCCGGCAATTTCGTCAAGCAGCCCCAGGTTTCCATTCTCATCATGCAGGTGCGCGGCAATCAGGCTGCGGTTCTGGGCCACGTCAACCGGCCCGGGCGTTACCCGCTGGAAATGGCGCAAATGCGCTTGACTGATCTGCTGGCCGTGGCTGGTGGCGTGGCGGACACCGGGTCCGACGTAGTGACACTGGTGGGCTTGCGCGATGGCCGCCCGTTCAAGACCCAGATCAGCCTTTCCGACGCCTTTGCCTCGGGCAAGCAGGAGGGGGCTTTCGAAACCCGGGTTCAGGACGGCGACGTGGTCTGGGTCGACCGTGCGCCTACGGCCTACATCTACGGCGAAGTTCAGCGCCCCGGGCCGCTGCGCGTCGAGCGTGGCATGACCTTGCTGCAGGGTTTGGCGGCCGGCGGCGGACTAACGCCACGCGGCACCGACCGCGGTTTGAAAGTACACCGCAAGAGTGCTGACGGCCATATCGAGGTATTGCAGCCCGCCATGAATGAGCCACTGCGCGATGGCGACGTGGTGTACGTCCGCGAGAGCATTTTCTGAGGGGCACCGCATGTCCATTGCTCAATTCTTTGCCATCTTGGTGGCGCGATGGAAGGTCGTGATGGCCGTCCTGCTGGCCACTCTGGCGACGACCATCGGCATCAGTCTGATATTGCCCAAGACCTATACCGGCAGCGCTTCCGTATTGGTGCAAGTGGCCACGCCTGATCCGATCGTGGGTATGAGCTTGGCCAGCCAATTGGTGCCCCAGGTCATTACCAGCCAAGTGGAAATTCTCAACAGCGACCGCGTCGCGCAGCGCGTGGCCCGGCTGATGCGCCTGAACGAAAACGCCGACCTGCGCGCGCAATGGCAGGAAGCGACGCAAGGCGTGGGTTCGTTTGAGTCCTGGCTGGGCGACATGCTGCAGATCAATCTGCAGGTGGTTCCCGGCCAGTCCAACATCATCGTCGTCAATTACAAGTCGCCAGACCGCAAACTCGCGGCGGCCACGGCCAATGCCTTCGTGAAGGCCTACCTGGAAACGGCGCTGGAACTGCGTGTCGACCCGGCGCGGCAATCCACGGCCTTTTTCGACGAGCGGGCCAAGAGCCTGAGGCAGCAGTTGGAGAAGGCGCAGACAGCCCTGTCCACCTACCAGCGTGAAAACGGCATCGTCGCTACTGACGAGCGCATCGACATCGAGACCGCGCGGCTCAACGAGCTGTCCTCGCAACTGGTGGCGGTGCAGGCAGTGGCAGCCGAGTCCAGCAGCCGTCAAGCAGCAGCCAACGTGGCCAGCGACCGTGTGCAGGACGTGCTCAACAACGGCCTGGTCGCGCAGCTGCGCGGCGAACTCTCCCGGCAGGAATCCGCGCTGAGCCAGCTCACGGCCCGCCTGGGCGATGCCCATCCGCAGGTGCAGGAAGCCAAGGCCACCATTGCCAGCCTGCGCTCGCGCATTGACAGCGAGGTGGCGCGCGTGGCCGGCGGTGTCACGGTCAGCAACCGCATCAACCAGTCCCGCGAGGCCGAGATCCGGGCCGCGCTGGACACGCAGCGCGAGCGGGTGCTCAAGCTCAAGGCGCAGCGCGACGGCATGTCCTCACTGCTGCGGGATGTGGACAACGCGCAGAAGGCCTACGACACGGTGCTGGCGCGCCTGAACACCACCAGCATCGAGAGCCAGGCCACGATGACGAACCTGATCGAGTTCTCGCGTGCCACCGAGCCCATCGAGCCGTCCTCGCCGCAGATTCTGCTCAACAGCATCGTGGCCGTGTTCCTCGGTTCGATCCTGGCCGTCGGCGTGGCGCTGATGCTGGAGTTCATGAACCGCCGCGTGCGCTCGCCCAACGACGTGGCCCAGCTCGCCGATCTGCATGTCATCGGTTATCTGCCCAAGCCCGACCGCAAGGCCTGGCTGTTCGGTACGCGGCGCGGCGCGTCGATGCAGACGCGGCTGGTGGGCTATCAAGGAAAGGCGGCCTAATGGAACTCCATCGCATCCCCAGCTCGACCTTGCGCGACGGGACCTCCGGAACCTCGTTCAGCTACCGGGCCGACCAGGCCGGTTCCGTGGACGACGGCGAGACCGGCAAGGAACGGCCGCTGGGCGAGATCATCAAGTCCGCCAACCACCTCAGCGACGAGCAGATCGAGCGGGTGCTGCAGCACCAGAAGGAGCGGGGCATCCGCTTCGGCGAGGCGGCCATCGAGCTGGGCGTGGCCAGCGGCAACGACGTGCTGTGGGCGTTGTCGCAGCAGTTCCACTACCCATATCCGGCCAACTCCAAGAGCCTGCTCAGCAGCGAGCTGGTGACCGCGCGGGACCCGTTCTCGTTCCGGTCCGAAGCCTTCAGGGCGATCCGCAGCCAGCTGATGATGCAGCTGTTCACCGAGGAGACCGGTGCACGCTCGCTGGCGGTGGTCAGTCCCGACACCGGGGACGGTAAGACCTACTTCTCCGCCAACCTGGCCATTGCCTTCTCCCAGCTCGGCGGCCGCACGCTGCTGATCGACGCGGACATGCGCAACCCGCGCCAGCACGAGGTCTTCTGCGTGGACAACACGGTGGGCCTGTCGGGCGTGCTGTCGGGCCGCACGCTGATCAACGTGATCCGGCCGGTGGAAGAGCTGCCCAGCCTCTACCTGCTGCCGGTGGGGGCCGTGCCCCCGAACCCGCTGGAACTGGTCGAGCGGCCGGCCTTCGGGCTGCTGATGCGCGAGCTGTGCTCCAAGTTCGACTACGTGGTGGTCGATACGCCGGCCTACGTCCACGGCACGGACGCGCCTGTCATTGCGGCCCGTTGCGACGGCGTGTTGACGATGGTGCGCGCAGGCCGCAGCCGGGCCACCGCTCTGCAGGACCTGACCACAGCCCTGCGCAGCGTGCCCGTGCGCCAGTGCGGCGTGGTGATGAACGAGTACTGAGTACTGGACCTTGAGGCGTGGACACACAGCATGAGAGCTGCCGGTCTGTTTCAACCCGCCTGGCCCGCGTCGGCTTGGCCCGTCTGGCTGCTGGGCCTGGGATTCGGCCTGCTCTACCTGCCGACGTTCTACGACCTCTCGCACACCACCTGGGCCTCTGACGAGCAGGGGCATGGGCCCATCATCCTGGCGGTCAGCTACTGGCTGGCCTACAGGAAGCGGCACGAGCTCATGGCGTTGCCCGCCACGCCCAGGCCCTGGTTCGGCACGCCAATTTTTCTGTTCGCGCTACTGCTTTACGTGTTCGGCCGCTCCCAGTCGGTCATTGCCTTCGAAGTCGGGTCCCAAATATTTCTCTGGATTGGCCTGTTGTTGATGTTCCGCGGCTGGGCCGCCGTTAAGCTGCTGTGGTTTTCGCTTTTTTTCCTGCTGTTCATGGCGCCATTGCCCAATGCCGTGGTAGCGGCACTGACGGCACCGTTGAAAACGGCGGTTTCCACGGTGGCAGAGTCTGTGCTGTATGGCATTGGTTACCCCGTCGCGCGCACGGGTGCCATGCTCAATATCGGGCAATACCAGCTGTTCGTGGCCGATGCCTGCGCCGGGCTGAATTCGATGTTCACATTGGAAGCGCTCGGCCTGCTGTACATGAATCTCATGAACTACAAGTCCGTGGCGCGCAACATTGCCCTGGCTGTGTGCATTGTGCCCATTTCATTTTGTGCAAACGTCATCCGGGTCATGGTTCTGGTTCTGGTGACTTACCATTTTGGTGATGCCGCCGGGCAGGGGTTTGTGCACGGGTTTGCCGGCATCCTTCTGTTCCTGGTAGCACTCACGCTGATGCTGTTGGTGGATTATCCGCTGGGCCGGCTGTTTCCCGAGCGAAAGGGGGCGGCCCCATGAGGTCCTCATCGCTTCATTTGCGGATGCTGCTGGTCTTCGTGGCGATGGCACTGGCGGCGTGGCTGGCCTATGCGCTGCGCCCATCCATCAAGGTGGCGGATAATTCGCCGCTGGGCAGCCTGGAATCGAGCATTCCCAAGAGTTTTGGCAATTGGCGCGTGGACGACAGTTTGCCTGTGATACTGCCTTCGCCCGAGGTTCAAGCCAAGCTGGACCGGATTTACAATCAGGTGCTGTCGCGGACTTATGTGGACCAGCAGGGGCAACGCATCATGCTGTCCATGGCCTATGGCGGTGACCAATCCGATGGCACGACCGCTCACAAGCCGGAAATATGTTATCCCGCCCAAGGGCTTGAAATTGTTTTCAACCGGGTCGGTACCCTGGCGGTGGGCGGGCAAGACCTTCCGGTGCGCCGTCTTCGGGCCCGCATGGGCAACCGGCATGAGCCCATTACCTACTGGATCGTGGTCGGCGATCAGGCCGTCACCTCAGGTACCGGGATGAAAATGGCCCAATTGCGCTATGGCATGCGCGGTCTGATTCCGGACGGCATCCTGGTGCGGGTTTCCAGCCTGGACCGGGATTCCGAAGCCGCCTTCAGGCGTCATGAAGAATTCGTGCGAGCTCTTGTCGCCAGCCTGGACACGTCCATGCGCCAGCGGCTGATGGGCATGGCGGCAGCCCTCGGACGCCCGGCATTCCTGGCGCCTTTCGTAGGCCTGATTGGCCTGCTGGTGCTGTTCGTCATTCCTGCGCGGCTGGCATTCTGGGCGGTATTGGTCGTTTCCATGGTGCTTGTCGGGCCGGTGA
>JAEYPG010000167.1 GCA_023410975.1 Pseudomonadota bacterium | reverse complement strand
ATGAGTTGGCGCATCGCGGCCTCAGGCAATGTGGCCTTCGGCACATCACAAGACCCGCTGGTGTCCATGCTCCCCGTCATTTTGTTTTCATATTGTGAAAGCGACAGAATGTGTCTAAACTCTCACTTTATATTAAATGCAACATAAATCGCGCGTAACGGCGCCTGTGCAGGTTCAACATGCGACGCAAGTACATTACAAACTCTGGGTATGAGCTCACACCGAGGAATCGGTCATGGGCACCAGCAGAGCGTTCTTCGACAACGCTGCACGTCGCACCTCCACGCCTATGCTGGACCGTTGGCCGGGTTGCTGGGTGAGCAACTGGACGTTTACACCGCCGTCGCAGCCGATAACTCGGCCAGCCACCGCATCGACCCGGTAAAGCGTCACTGACAACGGCTCTCGCTATCTGAAAGGCCACCCGGAAGAAACGATGTTGAACAGCTTTCAAGTGGCCGCAGCGCTGAAGGCCCGCGGCTTCACCACGATCACCGACCCCGAGCGGACCAAGGCGCATGGATACGTGCACGACGACGTTTCCAGGCCTGTGTACGTGAAGATGGGCGGAGCAAAGGGTGCGCTGAGGCCCGTGACCGAGTCGCCATTGGTCATCCATCCACTCGACGCCCGCCGACTGCGCGACGGTGGTACGTTGCCTTCGGGTATCGGGCTTTCGGATACGCCGCACTGGAGTCAGGGACTGCTGAAATTTCCCAAGCGGGAGCGAGATGGCAGGCCCTATGGATACGACCTGTCGGTCCGCGACGGGGCGGCACTCGATGCGTTGTTGATCCGCCTCATGAGTAGCAGCGCGTCGCCGCAGTCCGCAGTGTCTGCGCGGCCCGCTGTCGGACAGCTAGCAGCAACCAGCCAGGCATCCACCCCGGCCCGCCCTGCTCCTTCTGCACCAGAGTGGACGGAGCCTGATCCGCCGGCCACCATCGAAGCGATGGCCGCAGCGTCAGCTGTGGATCTTGACCCGTTGTGCAGTCAGGAACCTCCAGCAGTCAGGCGAGCGCTCGTGAACGCGCGCCTGGGCCAGGGTGGGTACCGTCAGCAACTGATGGAGCTCTGGGACGGGCGGTGTGCCCTGACCGGCTGCGCCGTGCCCTCGGTGCTCATCGCCTCGCATGCCGTGGCATGGGCTGAATGCCGCACAAACGCAGAGCGACTCGACAAGCACAACGGCCTTTTACTGGCCGCTTCGGTAGACCGCTTGTTCGACAACGGTTTGATTGGGTTTGACGAAGACGGCCGTCTGCTGCGCAAGCCTGAAGTGAGCGATGGCGACCTGCGCAGCATCGGCGTGGTACCCGACGCACGTTTGTGCAAGGTTCCGGGAGGCGTGCGGGCCTACCTGGCTCGCCATCGTGCACGTCACGGGCTTTGAGAGAAGGTCTGACAGGTCTTTGTTGACTATGCGCCTTTGTGATAACTGAAGACGCCATGGTCACGGCTGGGCTGCAACCTGTTGGTGCAGGACAGGCACGCCCTCTACCTCGATCCGACCGCCGCAACGCAGCCCGGCACGCTCTACCGCCTCCCCTGCGGCGCGCTGGCCTACGCCACGCTGGCGGCCAACCTCGGTGGCATGGCGCGCGCCTTCCTGCGCCTGGCCACGCCACTGGTGCTGGAGCGCCCCGTCGGGCCAGCACGGCAGCCGCTGAGGGCAAGTCTACAGGTGCGTGCCCAGCTGCAATCGTCCGTGCAGCAGCCCGACGACGCGCGCGGTCGGTGCCTGGATCTGCTCGATGAGGCGTGGAGCCGGGTCGAGCACGATGGCTGCTCGGTAGACAAGAAGCCGCTGCGCGACGCGGCGCTGGCTGCGGGCACGCACGGCACGCGAGGTCATGGATGGTGTCTACCCCCTGTGCGGTCTGAGCGTCGCCGATCCGCGCACCGACATCAACCGGGCCTTGCGCGACCTGCACACGGCCACGCAGCACGCGATGCTGCTGTAGCGGCCTCGCCGCACGTGGCCATTACCCATCCAAGCTTGCCGCTCAGTGCGGCGGGCTGCCGGCTGTCCAGGAAGTGCAGAAGTACCGGCGTCTTCAGCCGCCCTGAGCGGGCGGCTCTGCCGTCTGGGCCGGCTCCAGCGCCAACTCCGCGGCAAACAGCGCGGCATCGCTCCAGTCGCATTCGGCCTCGACACGCCTGAGCGCATCGACCGACGACTCTCCAAGGTGCTTGAATCTCGACTCGCTCGCAATCCGGTCGCGCTTGAAAACCGGCCTCCACAGTGCCATTTCCTGCTCCTGCTTTTGAATCTATTTCGACCTCAACGGAAATGGCGTCGATTTCGATGACAGAAGAATGACGTGTCGTTGAGGCGTACCAAGGCAATGCCCTTTACCTGCGTAGCTGGCGCCCGGGGCAAGCGTGCTTCAGTGCAAGCCCACCTCAGCCTTGACCTGGGCACGGGCCTGCGCTTCCATCTTCCACACCTGCTGCGCCAGTCCGGACGGCAGCCATATCTCCCAAGCCCACCCAGTCCCTGGGAACATCGCCGGCAGCAACAAGCGGCGGCAGATCGACCATGGTGCCGATTCGGTGGTTGCTCAAGCAGTACCACTTGGCCGCTATGACCTCGAGGAGCCCGTCCGTAGGGACTTCGCGAGCAGCGAAGCCGCCATGCTGACCAGCGCCCCCCAGGTTTGTCCTGCCTGACCAGGACACGACGGCTATTTCCCCAGCCTCGCGCCGTTGCTACCTTGGTCGCCATCGGGCACCAGGAAGGAAAGCAGCAGCGGTCATGAGCGTGAACGACCCGCAACAGCCAGCTGTGGCCGGTGAGGCCGGGATACGTCAAGCGGTCCAGGCCCGCCTGTCTCCGCACGATCCTGCCCTGCGTCAACGCCTGCTGGCCCGCCACGCGGGCTGCCTGCTCGGCGGAGCCGTCGGCGATGCGCTGGGTGCGCCGGTGGAGTTCATGTCGCTGCCGGAGATCCGGCAGCGGTTCGGCGCTGGAGGCATTAGCCGCTATGCGCCGGCCTGGGGCCGGCGTGGCGCCATCACCGACGACACGCAGATGACGCTGTTCACCGCGGAAGGTCTGCTGCGGGCGTGGGTGCGGCGGCAGATGCGCGGCATCGGGCCGGTGTTCGGCTCCGTCACGGACTACGCCTATGCGCGCTGGATGCGCACGCAAGGCGAGCGCGCCGGTTTCGACCCTTCGGCCGACATCTCCCCGGACGGCTGGCTCATCGGCCACCCGGAGCTGTTCTCCCGGCGCGCACCCGGCACGACGTGCCTGAGCGCCCTGCGCGACAAGCGCCGCGCCGGCGACGCGGCCGTGAACGACAGCAAGGGCTGCGGCGGCGTGATGCGGGCGGCGCCCGTGGGGATGCTCAGCGCGGCGCTGCAG
>JAEYPG010000145.1 GCA_023410975.1 Pseudomonadota bacterium | reverse complement strand
ATGCAGCGCCGTGCCTAAGAGGCGGCGGTACGTTGGCGTCGCAATCTGTTGCACGGCCCGTACCAACGCACGCAAGCCTCATAAAGCCTTTGGCATCAAGCACTTGCGGCAGATCAAGGTTTGCTGCAATGCAGCATCGCGACAACTTGGCGCGACGGCGCGCGACAAGTTGTCGCGGCGCGTTCTGGGGCCGTTGGGCAAACCCGGCTACCCATTCCGGGGGGGCTTCCTACAATCCGGCCCGCCGCGGCGTGCCCCGGCGTCCTCTCCACCGCCTGCCTGCCGTTCCTGAAGTGACTCCCAATCCCCTGCCTCCCTCCCCCGCCGAGCGCTGGCCGCTGGCCAGCGTGCTGGTGGTGGACGACGAGGAAGGCATGCGCAACTTCCTGACCAAGACGCTGGCCACGCGCTGCGGCCAGGTGCTGGCCGCGGGCAGCGCCGAGGAGGCGGCCGCGCTGTGCGCGCAGCACCGCTTCGACCTGCTGATCCTGGACATCGCGCTGCCGGGCAAGAGCGGCATCGAGCTGCTGCGGGAGCTGCGCGAGCAGGGCCACTCCGGCGAGGTGATCCTGATCACCGCCTTCGCCGACCTGGACACCGCCATCCAGGCCCTGCGCGCCGGCGCGTCGGACTTCATCCTCAAGCCGTTCCGCATCGCGCAGATCCTCAACGCGATGGCGCAGTGCCTGGAACGCTCGCGGCTGGCGCGCGAGAACTTCATCCTTCGCCGCACGCTGTCGGAGAAGACGCCGCCCTCGCCGCTGGACGGTTTCGTGGGCAACTCCACGGCGATGGCGTCGCTGCAGCACGCGCTGCAGCGGGCCGCCGCGGTGCCCAGCACCGTGCTGCTGTCGGGCGAATCGGGCACCGGCAAGGAGCTGGCGGCGCTGGCGCTGCACGCGCGCAGCCCGCGCGCGGCCGGGCCCTTCGTGCCGGTGAACTGCGCCACGCTCTCGCCCGAGCTGATCGACAGCGAGCTGTTCGGCCACGCGCGCGGGGCCTTCACCGGCGCGGCCAAGGCGCGCGACGGCCTGTTCTATTACGCGCAGGGCGGCACGCTGTTCCTGGACGAGATCGGCGAGCTGCCGCTGCCGCAGCAGGCGGCGCTGCTGCGCGTGCTGGAGGAGCGGCGCATCCGCCCCGTGGGCAGCGAGCAGCAGATTCCGGTGGACGTGCGCATCGTCGCGGCCACCAACCGCGCGCTGGCCGAGGAGGTGCGCGCCGGGCGCTTCCGCAAGGACCTGTACTACCGGCTGCAGGTGATGGAGATCACGCTGCCCCCGCTGCGCGCGCACAAGGAAGACCTGCCCGCGCTGGTGTCGCACTTCATCGCCACGCTGGCGCCGCAGCTGGGGCTGGAGCCCATCGCAGTCAGCGACGCGCAGATGGCCTACCTGCTGCAGTACGACTGGCCGGGCAACGTGCGCGAGCTGCGCAACCTGGTCGAGCGCTCGCTGATCCTGGGCGCGCTCAACGTGCAGGCGCTCTACCCCGGGCTGGAGCCCGCGCCGCAGCCGCGCGCCGGCACGGCTCCCGGCGCCGCGCCCACCGACCTGCAGACGCTGGAGAAGCAGCACATCCTGTCGGTGCTGGAGTCCGTGGGCGGCGACAAGACGCGCGCGGCGGCGCTGCTGGGCATCTCGCGGCGCACGCTGGAGCGGCGCTGGGCGGAGTGGCAGACCGCGGGCTGATGCGCCGTCCGCGCCACCCGGGCTCCATCCGCCGCCAGCTCCTGACCCTGGCGCTGCTGCCCGCGGGCGTGGCGCTGCCGCTGCTGGGGCTGGCGCTGTGGCTGTGGGGCAACCAGGCGCTGGACGCGCTGCTGGTGACCAAGGTGCGCTCGGACCTGGCGGTGGCGCACGGCTACTTCGAGCGCGTGCGCTCCGAGATGGGCGGCAGCGCCACGGCGCTGGCGGAATCGCAGGCGCTGCAGTCGGCGCTGGCGCGCGGCGCCTCGACGGCGGAGCTCAGCGCGCTGCTGCAGCGCTTCAAGGCGCGCGAGAAGCTGGACTTCGTCAACCTGCGCGACGCCCAGGGCCGGCTGCTGGTCACGGACTTCGGCGCGCCGCCGGTGGACAGCCGCGCCGGCTGGTTCGAGGGCCCGGCGCAGCGCTCGGCGGTGGAGGTGCTCGCGCCGCAGGACTTCGCCCTGCTCGCACCCACGCTGCAGTCGCGCGTGGCGGTGCCGCTGCTGCCCACGCGCAATGCCGCGCCTACCGGGCGCACGACCGAGGAGCGCGCCCTGGTGCTGATGGGCCGGGCCCCGGTGACGGACGAGCGCGGCCGGGTGCGGGCCTACCTGCAGGCCGGGCTGCTGCTCAACCGCAACCTGGACTTCATCGACCACCTCAACGAGATCGTCTACCCGGAGGGCGCCTTGCCTTTCGGCAGCCGCGGCACGGCCACGCTGTTCCTGGACGACCTGCGCGTGACCACCAACGTGCGCCTTTTCGACGGCGACGGCGCGCGCCGCGCCATCGGCACGCGCGTGTCGCAGGAGGTGCGCGAGGCGGTGCTGGGCCGCGGCAGCACCTGGCTGGACCGCGCCTTCGTGGTGGACGACTGGTACGTCTCGGCCTACGCGCCGCTCACCGACGGCCAGGGTCGGCGCGTGGGCATGCTCTACGTGGGCTTCCTGGAGCAGCCCTTCACGCGGCTGAAGGTGGGCGCGCTGCTGGGCATCGGCGTGATCTTCTTCGCCGTGATGGGTGCCGCGGCCTGGCTGTCGCTGCGCCGCGCGCGCGACCTGTACCGGCCGCTGGAGCGCATGACGCACACCATGCGCGAGGTGCAGGCCGGCCACCCGGCACGCGTGGGGCCGCTGCAGGGCAGCGAGGAGCTCGATGCGCTGGGCGCGCACCTGGACGGGCTGCTGGACACCGTGGACGCGCAGACGCGCGCGCTGCGCGAGGCCAATGCCGAGCTGGACGCCAAGGTGGAGGCGCGCACGCGCGAGCTGCGGGCGGCGCAGCAGCAGCTGCTGCGCAGCGAGAAGATGGCCTCCATCGGCCAGCTCACGGCCAGCATCGCGCACGAGGTGAACAACCCGATTGCCGTGCTGCAGGGCAACCTGGACCTGATGCGCGAGCTGCTGGGCGAGCACGTGGACAGCGTGCGCGACGAGTTGAAGCTGGCCGACGAGCAGGTCGAGCGCATGCGGCTGATCGTCGCGCAGCTGCTGCAGTTCGCCCGGCCGACCGAGTACGCCGGCTACGTGCAGGCGGTGGAGCCGTCGCAGGCGCTGCAGGACTGCCTGCGCCTGGTGGGCCCGCAGCTCGCGCGCAGCGGCGTGCAGGTGCGCAAGGACTTCACCCACACCCGCACGGCGGCCATCAACCGCCAGGAGCTGCAGCAGGTGCTGGTGAACCTGCTGCTCAACGCGCTGCAGGCCATGCCCCAGGGCGGCGTGCTCACGCTCTCCACCCGCGACGAAGGCGACGGCGTGCTGCTGGCCGTGACCGACAGCGGCCCCGGGCTGGCGCCGGAGGTGCTGCAGGACCTGTTCAAGCCCTTCATGACCACCAAGCACGACGGCACGGGCTTAGGTTTGTGGATCAGCCACGGGCTGGTGGAGCGCTACGGCGGGGTGCTGCGGGCGAGGAACCGCGACGACGGCGCGAGCGGGGCGGTTTTCGAGCTGTGGCTGCCGGGGGAGGCGGGGTAAGGCGAGCCCGCCGCCCTCACCTCGGCCCGTAAAACACGAAATCCGCCTCGTATGCCACCCGCTGCTCCCGCCCCTCGCGGCGGGCATTGCAGGGCTGGGCCGGCGCGCCGCCGCCGCGGGTATTGAGGCGCTGGATGTAGCTCACGCCGCTCATGGTCCCCTGCCCGCTGGCGCCGACGGCGCGCAGCAGCTGCAGCGGCAGGTGCGCCGCCCCCGCG
>JAEYPG010000115.1 GCA_023410975.1 Pseudomonadota bacterium | reverse complement strand
TTTCAGGCCTGTCGACTTCAGCGCCGTGGCGCACTTTTGTGTCGAGCGCTTTGCCCCATCGTTGGTCAACGGCCGGCCGGTTCCAACGCGCCAGATGCGAGATTGACATGTGGTTTCAGTATTTTTGCTGTACAACGGCGGAGCGATTCCTGATTATCCGGTGGCGAGTATTTGCAGGATGTATTGTGAATTTTCTTTCCAGTCATGAAACGTGCCGATGTGGGACTGCTGCTGCTCTTGCGTGCTTGCCGGCGTGGGCCGTGCGGCCAGTTGGAATTTGCGGCAGCTTGGTCGCTTCTGCTTGCCCGTTGCACGTGCTGCGCGAGGTTCAAATTGAATATTGAGAACCAAGAGCCTCATTCCCTGCCGAAGCCGGCTGGCATGAAGACAAGTGGCGCAATCGTGCTGGAAAATTGTGGTCGTGAAAAAATCTGAAGGCGAGTCGTCTCGCGTGACGCGTCATGCCGGTTGGCTGCTGGGATTGTTGGTGCTGTCGGCGGTATTTGTGGTGGTTTTGCAAAATGGCGATATTGAGCGTTTCGCGGAGTTGGTGTACTCCATTTCTTTCCCTTGGCTGTGTCTCGCCCTGCTGCTGCAGATAGCCACGTACATCTGCGCCGCCATGGCATGGCAGCGTGGCTTACAAGGTGCGGGAGTAAGGCAGCCTGTGCGGGGATTCGTCTCCTTGGCTGTTTCGAAGCTTTTCATTGAGCATACGGTGCCCACAGGCGGTATCAGCGGAACAGTATTTTTCGTCGTGTCACTGGTGCGTCGGGGGATTCCGGAATCCGTGTCCCTGGCCGTTCTGTTGGCGAGCCTTGTAAGCAACTACGGCGCGAACGTGCTGGCGGCGCTGGTTGGCTTGGCGCTCTTGACGCGATCGGGAGAGGTCCAGCCTTGGATGGTGAGCGTCTTTTTGCTGTTTACGCTGTTTTGCCTGTTCATCCCGGCAGTGGTGCTGCTGCTTCGCTATTGTGGTTGCAGATCGCGCTCATGGATTTCTCGCGTTCCGCGTTTGGCCCCGCTGCTGCAAACGATCATCAACGTGCCCACGAGTTTGCTGCGCCAACCGTGGCTGTTGCTTTTGATGGTGAGCCTGAACGTGGCCGTGATCATTCTCGATGCATCGACCCTGTGGGTGATATTGCATGCGTTGGCGCTGGAAGAAAACTACAAAACAGCGTTCCTCAGCTACCTGCTTGCCCTGATGGTCATGACGCTGGGGCCGATTCCAATGGGGTTGGGCACGTTCGAGGCGGCCTGTACTTCCATGCTGGTGCATTACGGAACGCCGGTGGAAGAGGCCCTGGCCGCGACTTTGCTGCTTCGAGGCTACACGACTTGGCTGCCTCTGCTGCCTGGCCTTTTCCTTGTGAGCAAGGAACTGCGCTCGCCAAATGGTCGAGGCGCGAGCAGTCATATTCCCTGAATGGTTGGCAAGGTATTTACCCTGCGGCTGCCATGGTGCGGATGCGATGAGAGTTCTTGGCCGCGACCAGGACCAAATATCCAGCCCCTTCTGTATTGGACTGCGGCATGGTGCCGTGTTCAGTATTCTCGCGATGCCCTTAAAGCCTCACGCCGAGCCATCCAATCGCCGTTCCTGAAGGGCTTCACCAGCAGTACGCCAGCGACAAACCCTCCCACGTCCGCGCCAAGCAGTTGCAGAACGAACCAATAGCCGAGCATGAGATAGGCGGGCACGTTGGCCCGCGTGGCGAAGAAGCCAAGGAAGAACCAGCCGTGCCCATGCCAAAGCCGAAGCTGTACGGGGCTCGGGCAAGCGGCCATTGGCTGCCCATGCCCGCCAGTACGCTCCAAGCCGGCAAGTCGAGAAAGGGTATCGTTGCTGTGGCAACGGCCTTGTCCAGGCGCAAGCTGTCTACGCGATAGGGAAGCATGGTCGCCTACGTGATCAACCTCGGATACATTCGGCCGCCTACCAGCACCAAGACGGCTACAGCGGCCGCCAGCACCGTGAAGTCCCAGGCCAGCCCAAAGCCGCCTGCGTCCAGTCCGAGCATCATCGAACGCAGCCCGTCGACGAGGTAGGTCAGCGGATTCACATGCGCTATGGCCTTGAGCCAGGCCGGCATGATCTCTGTCGGGTAGATCGCATTGCTCGCGAAGAACAGTGGCATCGTCAGGACCTGACCGATGCCCATGAAGCGCTCGCGCGTCTTCACGATGCAGGCAATGATCAGCGAGAAGGTCGAGAACAGCCCGGCGCCCAGCAGGATGAGCACGACGGATCCGAGCAGCGCGGGCAGGCTCCACACGAGCTTGACGCCCATCGCCACCGCGAGGGTGTAGACGATCAGCGCCTGGGTCAGTGCACGCACGCCCGAAGCCAGCGCCTTGCCCAACACGAGTGCCGTGCGCGGTGCCGGGCTGGCGAGGAATTTGTGCACGATGCCCAGGTCGCGTTCCCAGATTACCGAGATGCCGTTGAAGATGGCCACGAACAAGACGCTCTGCGCCAGGATGCCGGGCGCCAGGAACGCGAGGTAGTCGATGCCGCCGGTGGGAATGCTGTGCAACCGCGCGAACACTTGCCCGAACACCATCAGCCACAGCAGCGGCTGGATGGCACGGGTGAGCAGCTCCGTCGGGTCATGGCGCAGCTTGCGCATGTCCATGTCGGCGATCGCGCCGACCTTGGCCAGGTACAGGCCAACGCGGCGCAATGCGGCGGGAGCCATGGGCCGTTGCTCCTACCCCAGCCGCCGGCTGGTCTGGCGTTCACCCGACGTATCGGCGTAGGCGTCCGAAGCCTCGGCCCCTTCCCCGGTGTACCGGGCGAAGAGTTGTTCGAGCGTCGCGCCCGGCGAGTTGCAGCCCTGCCGCAGTTCGTCCAGTCCTCCGCAGGCTACCAGCCTTCCAGCGCGCAGGATGCCGAAGCGCGCACACAAGGCCTGGGCTTCGTCCATGTAGTGCGTCGTCATGAAGATGGTGGTCTCGAAGCGCTCGCGCAGGCGCCGGATGTGCTCCCACACCGTCTCGCGCGCCACGGGGTCCAGTCCGACCGTCGGCTCGTCGAGAAACAGCACCCGGGGACGGTGCAGCATCGACTGAGCGATTTCCAGGCGCCGGATCATGCCGCCGGAGTAAGTGGCGACCAGCTTGTGCGCAGCCTCGGCCAGGCCCATGAAGTCCAAGGCTTCTGCGATGCGCCGGTCACGCACTGCCCGCGGAAGCTCGTACAGGCGCGCGAACACCAGCAGGTTCTCGTAGCCCGTGAGCTCGCCGTCAGCCGACAGCGCCTGCGGCACGTAGCCCACCACGGCGCGCACGCGGTTGGCCTGGCTGCTGATGTCGAGCCCTTCGATGCGGGCGCTGCCTGACGATGGCGGCAACAGCGTGGTCAGCATCTTGATCAGCGTGCTCTTGCCCGCACCGTTGCGCCCGAGCAGGCCGAACGCCTCGCCGCGCGCGACGCGCAAACTGACCCGATCGACCACCGTATGGGTACCGAAGCGGCGGGTGAGTGCGTCGGTCTCCAGTGCGATCGGATGCTCGGCGGGCATCAGGCAATGCTCGCCGCTCGATGCAGGCAGCACTTGATCGGGCGCAAGCCAGGCGTTGCAGAATGGCCCGCCTTCAATGCTTCGGCCGTGGAGGCGCAGGCACGTTGAACGGCAACCGATCTTGCTGGCGGCCGACCGGCGCACGCCGCCGTGCGCGCGCTGCCAATGTCGTTCTACGAGAACATGGTGCGGCTCGGTCAGGGCCGCATGCGCGGCGGATTCATGCTTGCGGGCTGGAAGAGCATGCACTCCGACGAGCAGTGCCTGCAGAAGTACATCGACCTGTACGCCCACATCGAAGACCGCAACTACGTCAAGCGCACGGAGGCGTCGTGCGCGGCCCGGAGCACCGCTTGCGCCGCATCAAGTGCCGAAAGTGGTCCGATTGCTAAGGGCAGATTGGTTGCCGCAATTGCGCTGGCGCAAAACCCGCTTCGAAGCGGCTACCCAGGATCGGGTCCGTGTGCCGACGTGGCCTGGATGCAGGAGGAACAAGCCATGAGAAACGTCGTTGCGTGCGCTTCGCGAAGACCTGCGACGCGGGCTGTTGCCGCCTTGTGCGCATTGGCGGCGTTGTCCCTGGCTGGAGCCGCGTTCGCACAGCCGCGACATGCGCGGCCCGAGCCGCCCCCGGCATGGCACGGCGACATCCATCGCTTCCCGGAACACGACTGGCACGTCTGGCGTGGCGGCTATTGGTACCACGGGCCACACGCCGGACGCCTTGGCTGGTGGTGGGTCGTGGGAGGGGCTTGGTACTTCTACCCAGCGCCCGTCTATCCCTACCCCAACCCTTACGAGCCGCCGCCGTCGTGGATCGTTTCGCCGCCGGCCACATCGGCTCCGCCCGCCCCGCCAGCCACCTTCTGGTACTACTGCGAGGCAGGCAACGGCTACTACCCATACGTCACGACCTGCCCCGGTGGCTGGAGGCAGGTTCCCGCCACGCCCGCGGAGACCTCGCCGGCACAGCCCCGGGCAGAACGGCCATGAAGGCGGCAAGCGCGATGGCCATCGGCGCGGCGCTGCTGGCCGGGTGCGCGCAGATGCCCACCGGGCCCGCCGTGACGGTCATGCCAGGCCCCTACAAGCCGTTCGAGATGTTCGTGCAGGACGACGATCTGTGCCGCGGCTGGGCTGCGCACTCGATCGGCATGCCGGGGCATGACGCCGCAGCCCAGGCGTTCATCGCTTCGACTGCGGCCGGCACCGCCATTGGCGCCTTGGCGGGTGCTGCGGCCGGTGGTCACCGTGCAGCAGGGGGAGGCGCGGCGGCCGGGGCTGCGATGGGCGCGGTCGTGGGTGCGAACCAGGGCACGGTGGCCGCGTGGAGTGCTCAGCGCCGCTACGACATCGCCTACCAGCAGTGCATGTATGCAAAGGGCAACCTCGTGCCGGCCTACGGCTATTACATGACACCCCCCGTGCCGCCACCGCCACCGCCACCTGCGCGGTGAATGGCATGCCGGCCGCGGTCAGCTGCTGGTCCGCGAGGGCTGGTGGCTCTTGATGCGCCTGGCATCGCAAGACAGCGTCTCTTCCTCGCGGCCATGACGGACCGCATGCGGCATCGGTGGTTCAGCCGTGTGCCGCGAAGACCACGTCCACCCGCAGCCCGCCCAGTTTCTCCGAGCGCCCCAGCCGCAGTGCCGCGCCGTGCAGCTCGGCGATGGCCTTGACGATGGCCAGTCCCAGGCCGCTGCCGGGCGCCTCGGTGCCGGGGAGGCGGTGGAAGCGGTCCAGCACGCGCTCGCGCTCTTCCTCCGGGATGCCTGGGCCGCTGTCCTCCACCACCAGCCGCATCGACGCGCCCTCGCGCTGCACCGACAGGTCCACCGTACCGCCTTCGGGCGTGTACTTCAGCGCGTTGTCCAGCAGGTTGCGCATGAGGATGCGCAGCGCCTCGGCGTGCCCCTGCACCTCGCCCGGCTCGGTCCGCGGCACGCCCAGGTCGATGCCGCGCGCCTGCGCCTGCGGCACCGCGTCGGCTACCGCCAGGCGCGCCACCTCGGCCAGCACCACCGGCT
>JAEYPG010000096.1 GCA_023410975.1 Pseudomonadota bacterium | reverse complement strand
CTGATTCGCACTTTGGTCAAGCGCGTCGAGATCGAACCCGAGCGAGTACGGGTGGTCTACCGCATTGATGGCACCCCACCCCCCTTGGAATCCACCTCAGTTATGCAACGTTGTTGCGGGAGTGATCGGGGGCGATCACGCGCGCTGTCGCAGGCCACGGCCGATGCGCTGCTGAGCCTCAAGGAAGAGCAGCCACACCTGTCGATCGCGCAACTGATCGCCGCCCTGGGGCCAACGCCGACGGAGTCGGCCGGCCCCGCGGCCTCGACTGTGCACCGGCTGCTGCAGCGCGCCGGGCTGATGGAGCGTTCCACCCAGGACAGCGGCGGCGACCAGGACCGCCGCCGCTTCGCCTTCGTGCACCCGGGCCAGCTGTGGATGAGTGACGTGATGCACGGCCCGAGCGTGACGCTGACGCCCTCGCGCGTGCGGCGCAAGACCTACCTGATCGCCTTCCTCGATGACGCCACGCGCGTGTTGCCGTACTGCGCCTTCGCCCTGTCTGAGAACACCCAGGCGTTCCTGCCAGTGTTCAAGCAGGCGCTACTCAGGCGGGGCGTGCCGCAGCGCCTCTATGTGGACAACGGCGCCAACTACCGCTCGCAGCAGCTGGCCCTGGTGTGCGCCCGGCTGGGCGTGGCGCTGATCCATGCCGGCCCTACCAGCCCGCAGGCAAGGGCAAGCAGGAACGCTGGTTCCGGACCGTACGGGCCCAGCTGCTGCCGACCTTGACCGAGGCCGACACCGCCAGCCTCGAAGCCCTCAACCGCCGGCTGTGGGCCTGGGTCGAGGGCGAATACCACCACAGCCCGCACCGGGGCCTGGAGGGCCTCACGCCGCTGGAACGCTGGGCCGGCAGCGAGCAGCCGCCGCGCCTGCTCGATCCGAGGCTCGACCTCGACGAGCTGTTCCTCTTCGAAGCCAAGCGCCGCGTGCAGCGCGACCACACCGTCAGCCTCGACGGCCGGCTCTTCGAGCTCGATGCCGCGCTCGTGGGCCAGACCGTGACGTTGCGCTACGACCCCGCCACCGCCGCCTCGCGCGGCATCGACGTCTGGCACGACGGGCACTTCGTCGAGCGCGCCCGGGCGCTCGACGCCTACGCCAACTGCTTCGTGCGCCGGCGCCGTCCCACCCAGACCCTGGAGCCCGACACGCCGGCCGCGACGCCTCGCCCCACGGGGCTGGCCCTGCGCCACCTGCGGGGCCCCAACGACAAGGAGCGGTGATGTACCTGACCCACTTCGGCCTGACGCACTACCCCTTCGAGCGCGCGCTCGAGCCCGACGAGCTGTTCGCCTCCAGCGCCGTGTGCGAGGCTTAGGTGCGGCTGACTCACCTGGTGGAGCTGCGCGGCATCGGGCTGGTCACCGGCGAGGTTGGCTCGGGCAAGACCACAGCATGCCGACGGCTCGCCGCCACGCTGCATCCGGGGCTGCACCGGCTGTTCTACGTGCCGCTGTCCACCGGGAACGTGATGGACATGTACAAGGCCATCGCCTGGCAGCTCGGTCTGCCGATGGAGCGCAACCGTGCCGCCGCCTACCGCACCATCCACACCGAGGTCTGCCGCCTGGCCGTCGAATGCCGCATCCATACCGGCCGCCCGGCATCCTGTGCCGCGAAGCGCAGGAACAGCACGATCGCGTCCCGGTAGCTGCGGATCGTGTGGGCGCTCATGCCGCGCTGGGCAGGCAGGTAGTCCTGGAAGAATTGCACCAGCGCTCGGCCCAGGTTGTTCGGGTACATCGGCTTCATGGCGCCTCCTGGGCCTGCAGCAACACGCCGAAGCGGGACTCGAAGCGGTCGCTGGCCGCCTGGGCCAGCTCCGGGATCCAGCGCAGGTAGTAGGCCGTGGACACGATCGAGACGTGGCCCATGTACATGGCCAGCTTGGGGAGCTGCGATTGCACATCGGCGCCTTGCCGGTACCAGCGCAGCAGGCACTGCACCGCGAAGCTGTGGCGCAGGTCATGCACGCGCGCGGACGGCGGCCGTCCCAGTCGCGCACGTCTGCAGCCTCCATCAACTCGTGCAGCCCCGCGCTCAGCCCCGTGCCGGTGTAGCCGCTGCAGTGCTGCTTGCCGTGGCACAGCAAGGGTGCCTCGGGCGCTTGACTGCCCCACTGCTGTTGCCGATGCAGGAGGTAGCGCCGCAGCTCAGCGCCGGCGTCGCTGGACAGCGGTACCCAGCGGGACTTATGGAACTTGGACTCGCGGATCCGGAGCACGGCATCAAGTGCGTTGACGTCGTTGAGTTGCAGCCGCAACAGTTCACCGCGGCGCAGTCCAGCCGAGTACAGCAGCGCGATGGCCAAGCGCAACACATGCGGACGCAGCGCCGAGTCCGGCTTGGCACGCATTGCGTCGGCCGCTCCCAGCATCCTTGCGATGGCTTCGGGCGACACGATGACGGGTGGCTGGTACGGCGCGGGCCTCGGGAAGCGGCCGGGGTCGGGAACGAAGCATGTTGGCTCGGTGCGCCGGCGATAGAGGCACCAGTTGCGCACGACGCGCTGCCGGTTGCGCCGCACGTTGGCGCTGAGCTCGGTGTGCGATGCGCACCAGTGGTCGAACGCGTCGAGATCAAGGTCCGGAGTACCGGCCGAAGCGAGGCTGCGGCTCAGCGACCTGAGCATGTCTTCCTCCGTCTTGAAGCCGCGCCCGAGTGCTCGCTGGCGTTCGAGATAGGTGTTGATGCTGCGATCCACGGCATTGGAGGCTGTGACGTTGTTCATCACCGGCCTCCTCACAGCTTGGGTGTGATGGCACGCGGCAGCGGCAACGCCACATCGCGCAGCGCGTCGAGCTGCAGCCGCAGGTACACGCAGGTGCTCTCCAGACCCGGGTGGCCCAGCACGTCGCCGATGGCCTTGATGTCCACGCCGCGCTCAAGCAGCCGCATGGCGAAGCTGTGCCGCAGGCTGTAGACCGACGTGCCTTGCAGGGGCAGCCCGCTGCGCCGGACCCGTAGTCGGTACAGGTCGCCTACGGCGTAGTGCTTCATCGGGCCGGCGGGGTCACGGGCGCGCAGGAACAGCTCCGGCCACTGGCTGGACGGGCGACCCTTGCGCAGGTAAATCTGCAAGATCCGCAGGGTCTGCTCCGCCAGCGGCAGCATCAGAGTCGAGCAGGTCTTGCGCTGCTCCACACGCAGCGTGTGAGCCTGCCAGTCGATGGCGTCCAGCCTCAGGGCCACGACCTCACAGGGCCGCAGGCCGTAGTGCGCCATCAGATGCAGGATCGTGTAGTCACGCCAGCCCATGGCTTGGCGCCGGTCGATCGAGCGCAGCAGTTGCAGCACGGTAGCCCAGGGCAGTGCCTTGGGCGGCAACTCGCCGCGGTACACGCGCGGCGTGTCGATGGCATCCAACGGCTGCGGCAGCAGCCCTTGGGCGTGACAGAAGCGCAGGAACGAACGCAGCCGTGCCACCCAATGCTGCATGGACTGGCGGCTGATGCGCTGGCCGGTGGCCACCACATGGCGCTCGATCCCTTCCCGCGACAGGGCGTCGATGGGAGCGCCTGGTGGCAGGGTCTCGCCCAGCAAAACCTCCGCCGTGACCAAGTGTTGCGCCACCGTGGACGGGCACAGGCCACGAACACTCGTGAGCTGCTCTCCGTAGGCCACCAGGACCGCCGAATGAGGGCGAAGGTCGGCCTCGGGCAGCAGTCGTCCTTGCGCTGCGAGGCAGCGCAGGAACGCCCGCTGGGTACCGAGGAAGAACTGGTTACGCGGCTTGGCTGCGAACAGCTCATTCAGCCGCAGCCGATCGACATGCGTGCCCAGGGGGACGTCGGCACGCTCCAGCACCTGGTTATTGAGCCGGCAGTAATGTTCTTGAAATCTTGACGCGTCATGATTCCGCTGTGATGAAGGCAACGGACATGAGATCACTGTCGCGCGAGGCGCGGCACGAGAGGCGCGCGCAAGTGATCCGGCTGCGCGAGGCCAAGCACACCTACGACGAGATCGCAGCGCTCACGGGCCTGAGCCGCACCGGCGTGTTCGACATCTGCAAGCGCCATGAGGCCAAGCAAGGGTGTGCAGGGACTGCACGACGCCAAAGGAGGGCGCAAGGTCGGCGAGCACCGCCGGCTCGACGCCAGCCAGGAGCACGAGGTGCAGCGCCTGATCGCCGACAAGACGCCGGACCAGTTGAAGATGGTCTACGCGCTGTGGACGCGCCAGGCGGTGGCACCGCTCATTGAGCAGCGCTTTGGTATCCGGCTGCCCGTGCGCACGATGGGGCTGTACCTCTCGCGCTGGGGCTTCACACCCCAAAAACCCATGAAGAAGGCCTACGAGCAGTCGCCCGCGGCCGTACGC
>JAEYPG010000073.1 GCA_023410975.1 Pseudomonadota bacterium | reverse complement strand
GGCCGGCGGCCACCGGCGCCAGGACTCACATGCCGGCGTAGTTGGGGCCGCCGCCGCCCTCGGGCGTGACCCAGACGATGTTCTGCGTCGGGTCCTTGATGTCGCAGGTCTTGCAGTGCACGCAGTTCTGGGCGTTGATCTGCAGCCGCTCCTCCCCGCCCTCGGCCGGCACGAACTCGTACACGCCTGCGGGGCAGTAGCGGCTCTCCGGCCCGGCGAACTTGGCGAGGTTGATGCGCGTGGGCACGCTCGCATCCTTGAGCGTGAGGTGCGCCGGCTGGTTCTCCTCGTGGTTGGTGTTGCTGATGAACACCGAGGACAGCCGGTCGAAGCTCAGCACGCCGTCGGGCTTGGGATAGTCGATGCGCGGAAACTCCGCGGCCGGGCGCAGGTTGACGTGGTCGGGCAGCTTGCGCTCGACGGTCCACGGCGCCTTCTTGAGCCCCAGGCGCGGCAGCAGCCACTGCTCGATGCCGGTCATCAGCGTCGCGGTCGTGCGGCCCTTCTTGAACCACTGCTTGAAGTTCTTGGCCTGCTCCAGCTCGGCGAACAGCCAGCTCTTCTCGAAGCCTTGCGGGTAAGCCGCGAGCTCGTCGCCGCTCCTGCCCGCCTGCAGCGCCTCGAAGGCGGCTTCGGCACAGAGTATCCCGCTCTTGATCGCGGCGTGGCTGCCCTTGATGCGGCTGGCGTTGAGGTAGCCCGCGTCGCAGCCCACCAGCGCGCCGCCGGGGAACACCGTCTTGGGCAGGCTCAGCAGCCCGCCGGCGGTGATGGCGCGCGCGCCGTAGGAGATGCGTTTGCCGCCTTCCAGGTGCTGGCGCACGGCCGGGTGCGTCTTGAAGCGCTGGAACTCCTCGAAGGGCGACAGCCAGGGGTTCTGGTAGTCCAGCCCGACCACGAAGCCGATGGCGATCTTGTTGTCCGCCGCGTGGTAGATGAACGAGCCGCCGTAGGTGTCGGGCTCCAGCGGCCAGCCGGCGGTGTGCACCACCAGGCCCGGCTTGTGGTTCGCGGCGGGCACTTCCCACAGCTCCTTGAGGCCCAGCCCATAGCTCTGCGGGGCCTTGCCCGCGTCGAGCGAGAAGCGCTCGATGAGCTGCTTGCCCAGATGGCCGCGCGAGCCCTCGGCGAACACCGTGTACTTGGCCGTTAGCTCCATGCCGAGCTGGAAGTTCTCGGTGGGCTCGTTGTCCTTGGCCAGCCCCAAGTTGCCGGTGGCGATGCCGCGCACGGCGCCATCCTCGGTGTACAGCACCTCGGCGGCGGCGAAGCCGGGGAAGATCTCCACGCCCAGCGCCTCGGCCTGTTCCGCGAGCCAGCGCGTCACCTCGCCCAGGCTGACGATGTAGTTGCCGTGGTTCTTGAAGCAGTCGGGCAGCAGGGCGTGCGGGGTGGTCTTGAAGCCGGCCTCGGAGAGGAACAGGAACTCGTCCTCGGTGACGGGCTGCTTCAGTGGCGCGCCTTTGTCCTTCCAGTCCGGCAACAGCTCGGTGAGCGCGATGGGGTCCATGATCGCGCCGGAGAGGATGTGCGCCCCGGGCTCGGAGCCCTTTTCCAGCACCACCACCGACACCTCGCGGTCCGCCGCGGCGGCGAGCTGCTTGAGCCGGATGGCCGTGGCCAAGCCCGCGGGGCCGGCGCCGACGATCACCACGTCGTAGTCCATGGACTCGCGCGGGCCATACTGTTCGAGCAGTTGCTGCGGGGTCATCGAATTGAGGTGTTGTGTGGTGGCAAAGTTCGTCATCTTAGTGCGCCGCTCCCGGGGTGCTGGATACGCAGAAGCCGCAGCGCGCCCGGGGCCGCGGCCGTCCCGGGGCGCCCTCGTGGGCGTGCTATCTTGGCCGGCCCCCTTGCCAGCAAACGAGAAGGCTGCCGCCTCATGAGTTACGAAATCGACCTTTCGGGCCGCGTGGCCCTTGTTACAGGCGCTTCAGGTGGTCTGGGCGCCCAGTTCGCGCGCGTGTTGGCGCGCGCCGGCGCGGGCGTGGTGCTCTCCGCGCGCCGCGTGGAAAAGCTCAAGACGCTGCGCGCCGAGATCGAGGCTGCCGGCGGCGACGCGCACGTGGTCGGGCTGGACGTGACCGACCCCGACAGCATCCGCGCCGCCGTGGCACACGCCGAGACGGAGATGGGCGCCATCGACATCCTCGTCAACAACGCCGGCGTCAACGCCCAGCAGAAGCTGCTGGAGGTCACGCCCGAGGACTACGACTACGTCATGAAGTGCAACCTGCGCGGGGCCTTCTTCGTGGCGCAGGAAGTGGCCAAGCGCATGATCGGCCGCTCGCAGGGCGCCATGCCCGGCACTTTCACCGGCGGGCGCATCGTCAACATCGCCGCCATGGCCGCGCAGCGCGTCCAGGCCGAGGCCGGCGCCTACGGCATGAGCAAGGCGGCGCTGCTCTACATGACGCGCGCCATGGCGCTGGAGTGGGGCGGTTACGGCATCAACGTCAATGCCATCTGCCCAGGCTACATCGACACCGAAGAGAACCACCACGAGTGGACCCGTGCCAGCGCGCGGGACTTGGTGAAGATGACGCCGCGCAAGCGCATCGGCCGTCCGCAGGACCTGGACTCCGTGCTCATGATGCTTTGCGCCAACGAGAGCCACTTCATCAACGGCGCCGTGATCGCGGCGGACGATGGCTTCGGTGTCTGGTGATGGCGATGCGTGAACTGACGCCCGCCGAGGGGCGTGTGCTGGCGGTGCTGGTGGAGAAGCAGGCCACCGTGCCCGACACCTACCCGCTCTCGCTCAACGCGCTGGTGGCGGGCTGCAACCAGAAGACCGCGCGCGACCCAGTGATGGGCCTGTCCGAGGCCGACGTGCTGGAGGCGCTGGAGGGGCTGCGCGAACTCTCGCTGGTCAACGAGGTCAGCGGCATGCGCGTGACGCGCTACGACCACAACGCACCGCGCGGCCTGGGCGTG
>JAEYPG010000059.1 GCA_023410975.1 Pseudomonadota bacterium | reverse complement strand
CCGCCGAGCATGGCGTCGAGCGCCGGTATACCCGTGGCCTCCTCGGCAGCCTCGAAGGCTCGGCCATGCTCGTCGGCGATCAGGCTGGGAAACACCAGCAGCTCGCCGCGCTGGATCGCGAAGTCATGCCAGCCGCTCTGGAAGTCGGCACCCCGCATCTTCACCACGTGCAGCCGCCGCCGCGCCGCGCCGTAGTCACGCTCGATCATCTCCAGCGACAACACCCCATGCACCAGCGCCTGCAGGTCGTACTCGCGCTCTGCCGTGATGTCGTTGAGCAGCAGCGTCGTGGCGCCCACGGCTTGCAGGTGGCGGCGCAGCGCCATGACCTGGCGCCGGTAGCGCATGGGGTCGTCGGCCATCAGCCGCAGCTCAGCCAGCGAATCGATGACGATGCGCGTCGGACGCACCTGCTGCACCCGTTCGGTGATGGCCGCCACCGTCTCGCCCAGGCCGAACTCGCCGCTGGCAAAAACGCTCTGTTGCCGTTCCAGGCGAGACTCGTCGACCACGACCTCCATCACGTCGACGCCGTCCAGGCGCCAGCCATGGCTGCGGGCACTGGCGTGCAGTTCCTCCTCGCTTTCCGACAGCGCGACGTAGAGACAGCGCTCACCTGCTTTCACGCCCTGGATCAGGTAACACAGGGCCATGGTGGTCTTGCCGGTGCCGGGGTGACCTTCGAGCAGGTGCACACGAGCGGCCGGCAACCCGCCACGCAACACGACATCGAGTTCCGGGATGCCGGTCTTGATCTTTGCTGAATCGTCGAAGGCCATGCGGGCCCGTAGGCAACCGGCATGCCAAACGCGGAAACCGGATAACAGCCGCGCCAGGACACTCCGCAGGACAAGCGCATGGCCTGCGTGGCTGATTCGATGCTCACCTGCCCAAGCTCGAGCACAGAAATCCGTCGTCGTGCCGGACGGCCTTACTTAAGCGCCCCGTCAACCGCAAGGAGCGTGCATTCAATTACCCGGTCCAGGCGGCCGCCGGCGCGAAGGGGCTGCGCCGAGTGGCTGCTAAAGCTGCCGCGGCAGGGTCACGGTGAACCGAGTGCCGCTGTCCGCATTCGATGCGACGTTAACCGTGCCGCCGTGCGCAGCGACGATGGTCTTGACCACGTAGAGGCCGAGTCCCACGCTGTGTCCGGAATTGAATGCCGCAGCGCCGCGCATGAAAGGCTCGAAAACCCGCGCAAGCTCGCCGGCCGCGATGGCGGGTCCATGGTTATGGACATCGATGGCGACGCTGGCTGGCGCCGGATGTACCTCCACGGTGACTGGCCTGTCCGCAGAGCCATAGGTGATGGCATTGCTCAGCAGGTTGCCCAGCACCTGGCTGATTCGATCGGGGTCCCAGTGTGCCGCGCCCGCTGGGGGACACTTGAATTCCACGGGCCGCTGCGGGTGCGCCGTCGCAATCTCTCTGATCACGCTGGCTACCAACGATTCGACATCGACTTCGCGGGCGCACACCGGTATGCCCGCACCGCACTGGGCCTGCGTCAGGTCCAGCAGATCACGAACCAGCCGGGTTGCTCGGTCCGTGGACGTCTGTATCTGGTGCACGAGCTTCGCCGCCGTGGGCGAATCCAGCTTGTCCGGGAAGCGGGCCAGGATGGCCGCCGCCGTCGAGATGGCCGAGAGGGGATTTCTCAGGTCATGGCTGGCGATGCCCAGCAGTTTTTCCCGGAACTCAGCCATGCGCCGCTGCTCGGTGACGTCCCGCAGGATGCTCACGCTCGTGGCGATGGCGCCGCGGTCGTCGCGCATCGGCAAGGTACGCATCGTCACCCATCGCTCCTGCGCAGCCGCGTTGCGGATGCGCAGCGTCCGTTCGCTGGGTGCCGCGCCGCGCAAGATGGCCGTGCCGGGCAACTCGCCCGAGATGTCCTGCCCTGCCTCGTCGTGGATGACGAGCTGGGCCAGCAAATCGGCACTGGGCATGCGCAGCAGCGCCGTCACTGCGCAGTTTCCCAGCAGACGGGCCGCCGGCTCGTTGGCGTACACGATGCGCGCGGTGAAGTCCTGGACCACCACGCCGTCGTTGCCGACAACGACCTGCATGATGCTCTCGATCTGGTTGCGGGTCTGGAGCAGCTGCTCGAACGCATCGACGTTGCCGCCGCCTCCAGCGGGCTTGGCGGGCTGCGCGGCTTCGTCGTGGGAATCAGGCGCTGGCACCAGACGCCGCGGCGCTGTAGCGCGCCTTCCAACGTTGCAGATAGGCTGCACGGGCCGAGTTTTCCGCCCACGGTTGGTAGTACGGGTTGGCCAGCGGAATGCCGCGCACAAACACCAGCGGGTGCGTCAGGAACATGTCTTCCACCATGTGGCTCGAACCACGCGAGGCGTTGTACGCACAGATGCAGATAAAGGGATGGCTGGGCAAGATGTCTTCGTTGGCACTGGCGTCAAGCACCATGAAGTCCTCGATGCCCGGCGTGCCGGAGAGCACGTAGCTCACGTCCACGGAAAACCGTACCTGGCGCGCGCCACCGGCTTGCGCCGCGTTGATCAGGGCCTTGATGCCCGCGGTGGCCTCGTCCAGGTTGAAGCGGCCCTGGGGGGAGAAGGCTTGCGCCGCGCCCAGCAGCATGAGCTTGCCTTGCGCGATCGCGGCATCCACGTCGATACCGGCCTTCTCCAAGGCCTCGACCACGGGTGCCATGGGCTCCTCATAGGCGACATGAACGACCAGATCTCCGTCCTGGATGCCATCCACCAGGAACGGCACGATCGTGTCAAGGAACTCCTGACGCGACCAGTAGACCAGCGCAGCGTGGTCATGCGCTTGCAGCCTGCCTTCACGGCGGATCGTGGACGCAGGGATCGATGCCAGCCGTTGCTTCCACTGTTCGCCCTCGACTGTATCCATGATGATGCTCCTAAAGGCTTTTGCGGCTGGCGTCAGCCATCGAGGCCGGCTGCGGCGACTGACGCGACCCGCGATTCCGCCAACTGTACGTGAGCGCGGAAGAAACTCCCGCTCCCTGTGCCTCATGCGGCCATCTCTGGACCAGGACGTCGAGCGTGGCGTCCTGGATGCGAAACAGGAATGCCAGCATTCCGATATGCGCTTGCCGTCCACGCTAACGCCCCGTTGCGCGCTCCACATGCCGTTGCCGCCGGCCACTGAGATGCGTGGTGCTCTGACTTGGCCGAAGAACAAAAGCTACGCCTTGTCGCCCGGCAGCGCTCCAAGAGGAGACACGAGAGATGCATTGCTTCAGAACCGTCATGGCCGGGTGCAAGACGCTGGCTGCGCTAGCTTCGTTGACGCTGTTCAACGCCGCAGGCGCGCAGGCCGCGACCTCTTCAGTCGACGCGCCGCTCAAATACGCCCTCAGGAATATCGGCACGCTGTCCGGCACGAATTTCATCGTTGGCATGGACATCAACAACCAGGGCATGGTGACGGGCTACGCCAGCTCACCCACTGGAGGGCCCCGGCCGTTCGTCTGGCAGAACGGCGTCATGACCGCGCTGCCCGTTACGGCCGGTGCCCAATACAGCCGTGCCTTTGGCCTCAACGACCACGGTGACGTGGTAGGCGACATCTATTGGCGTGACGGTGGCCCGCAGCCTACCCTGTGGCGAAATGGACAAGCGCTCGATTTGAGCCCTCTGGTAAGCAGCCCGGGCTCGGCTTGGGCCATCAACAACGCCGGTCAGATCGGCGGCTATACCCGTGGCCCCTTCTTCTACGACGGGTTGACCACCCATTACCCGACGCTGGACCAGTTCGCGGCCAGCCTGCACTTCGTGGACCTGAACAACTCGGGTGCCGTGCTGCTCAATGCGACGTCCATGTACACGCCCGATTGGGGCTACCTCTACCGGGACGGAGAACTTATCCAGCTTTCGAAGCCGGAGGAAATCCTGCGCTTTACTGCCCTCAACGACGCCGGCCAGATGGCCGGCTACAAGGGCTGGCTATCCAGTGGCTCGCCGGCCGACACTGGCGTCTTCATTTACGACAACGGCGTCATGCAGATGCTGCCGAAGCCGGGGGGGCCTGACAGCTTTGCTTTGGATGTCTACGACATCAGCAACCAGGGATGGGTGCTGGCCGACTTCAACCGGGGTCAGGGCCAGGAGTCCTTCCTGTATCGGGAAGGAGAGATGCACGCCTTCAGCGATTTGGTCGTCCGGGGCGCTAACGGTTGGCACTCACTGTCCGCTCGGGCCATCAACGATGCTGGCCAGATTCTGGGTCTCGGCGAGTTTGGTCCTGGTAGACAGTTGCGGACCTTCGTCGCCACGCCGGTGCCGGAGCCGGGGGCGTGGTTATTGATGGCGGCAGGGCTGGGGATTGTGGGCGCGATGGTGAGCCGGCGCGGGGGCGGGAGCCGCGCCAAATTAGAGCCAAGCGGCCTGTAGTCCGCGACAGCCTACACAGGTCGATGACAAGGCCCTGCCGCGTCATGCCAGCTGTCCGTAAGTCTCTGGGACCATGTAAGGCGGAAATGTCGTTGCAAATGCCGCCATGTTGTCGGCCACGTGCGTCGGACGCTGGCCGCAGCTCCCCTCGATGTGCAGCAACCAGGCGCCCTCGCGCCCGCCGTCGTGGTGTGGGCAATCAAAGTCCGATGCGTTTCAACGCAGTCTGCAGACCCACGACGCCGCCGACGTGCTGCTCGTTGATGAAGACCTGGGGCATTTGCTGCACGCGCAGGTCAAAGCGCTTGAGGAAGGCCGTGCGCTGGCCCTGGTCGTCGATCTGGATGATCTCGAACGGCAGGCCCTTGTTGTTCAGCAGCTTCTTTGCGGTGTCGCATTGAGGGCAGGAGGGCTGGCTGTAGACGACGATCCGGAGGTTCATGAAGGAAATAGTGGCGTACAGGTCGCCAGTATCCATGTATCCGAAACGACCGCATCACGCAACATACCTGAAAGCTTATACTTTCATTCTCAGCTCTTCCTTTCCCCGCTTTCCCGCAACCTCACTTTCTTCTCCTCCCCCCACCTCTCACAGCCGAAGAGGCGCGGACAAAGACGAGGCTGGACAGGGAAGCTGTCTTCCCCTTCTCCCCCCTTCAACAGCGCGGCCGGAACAGGGACGCTGCCTTCCCCTGACTCCTCCTCAAAACCACGGCGCGCGCAGGAGAGAGACGGCTGGGCCTCGGCCGGACTCAAAGGGGCCGGGGCCGCCCGGGAGGGCACCTACTTGGCAGGCAGGGACCCGGTATGTTGTAAGAAACGTGCGGCATGTGCTGCGCGCCGCCGCCGGCCCGACACCAAGGAGATGCCATGCCGGAGCCCGTTGAAGAACTGGACAGGCAGCAGCTGGTGCGGTGCATTGCCCGCTTCCATGAGGCGAGGAGCATCCAGCGGCGCCAACACTCCCCTGCCGTCCAGGAAATCCTGGGCGTAACTTTCCATCTCTCCCACCGCTTGCATGGCCGCGCAGCGCCCACGCCAAACACCGTCTGGGCAGCAGCGTCGCGGCCAGCCCACACGGTGAGCGCCCGGCCTCCACCCGGGCCCTGGCTGCAGGCTCCAGCGGGCCCAAGGGGGACAACTTTTGAGGGCTCGGAGCGTCTCCAAGGCCTTTGAGCGCTCAAAAAGTGTCCCCGTGGCCCTGCTGCAAGACGCCAGGTGACATCTTTTGAGGGCTCTAAGCAATCCCAATGCATTCCAGCACTCAAAAGGTGTCCCCTTGACGGCCTTGCAGCCCCTCCCGGGGACGGATCTTGAAGGCCCGAGGAGCTTCCAAGCGCTTGCCAGCACTCAAAACCTGTCCCCCCAGGCGGTGGCAGGCGCCGCAAGGGGGACAACTTTTGAGGGTCCGAGACGTTTTCACGCCTTTGGAGTACTCAAGATCTGTCCCCTTCAGGCTGCGCAAGCGCCCAAGGGGTCAACTTTTGAGGGCTCGAAGCGCTTCCAAGGCCTTCCAACACTCAAACCGCGTCCCCTCAGGGCCAAGAAAGGCCGCTAGGGGGCAACTTTTGAGTGCCAGAAGCGTTTTCAAGGTCTTGCAGCACTCAAAACCTGTCCCGTTCGAC
>JAEYPG010000004.1 GCA_023410975.1 Pseudomonadota bacterium | reverse complement strand
CGCTGGACCTGCTGCGCGCCCAGGGCGCGCAGGTCGAGGCCTACGAGCCGCTGCGCCTGCCGCACACGGCTGCAGGTGCCGAGCAGGCCCGTGCCATCGGCCAGGCCCTGGCACAGGGCCTGGCGCTTCCGGCCTCGGCCGCCGCGTCCGCGGGCCTGCCCTGCGTGGCGCTGGCCTGCCTGATCTGAACCCACGACATCGGAGACATCCCATGGCTGACAAGTACGTGGCCCTGCCCAAGGGCCGCAGCGAGCGCGACCTCGACGCCGCCATCCGCAAGTTCACCGCCATCCTGGGCGAGCAATACGTGCTCACCAAGGGCGAGCACCTGGCGCCCTACATGAAGGTCATGATGGCCGTGGACGAGAAGCTGCACGCCCCGTCGGCGGTGCTGCTGGCCTCCACGGTGGAAGAGGTGCAGGCGGTGGTGCGCGTGTGCAACGAGCACCGCATCCCGGTGTGGACCATCTCCACCGGCCGCAACTTCGGCTACGGCTCCGCCGCGCCGGGCGAGCGCGGCCAGGTGGTGCTGGACCTGCGGCGCATGAACAAGATCCTGCACGTGGACCCGGAGCTGTGCACGGCGCTGGTCGAGCCCGGCGTGACCTACCAGCAGCTCTACGACTACATCCAGGAAAAGAAGCTGCCGCTGATGCTGTCGTTCCCGGCGCCCTCGGCCATCGCCGGCCCGGTGGGCAACACCATGGACCGCGGCGTGGGCTACACGCCCTACGGCGAGCACTTCCTCATGCAGTGCGGCATGGAGGTGGTGCTGGCCGACGGCCAGGTGCTGCGCACCGGCATGGGCAGCATCCCGGGCGACAAGGCCTGGCAGGTGTTCAAGTGGGGCTATGGTCCGACGCTGGACGGCATGTTCACGCAGAGCAACTACGGCATCTGCACGAAGATGGGCTTCTGGCTGATGCCCAAGCCGCCGGTGTTCAAGCCCTTCGCGATCAAGTTCGAGAACGAGGCGGACATCGGCGAGATCGTCGAGATGCTGCGCCCGCTGCGCATCGCGCAGGTCATCCCCAACGCCGTGGTGATCGCCGGCACGCTGTGGGAGGCCGGCGGCGCCAACGTGCGCCGCGCCGACTACATCCAGACGCCCGGTGCCACGCCGCAGGCCGTGATCGACAAGATCAAGAAGGACAAGGGCCTGGGCGCCTGGAACGTCTACGCCGCGCTCTACGGCACGCAGGAGCAGGTGGACGTGAACTGGAAGATCATCACCCAGGTGGTGAAGGCCTCCGGCAAGGGCACGCTCATCACCGAGGAGGAGGCCGGCGGCACGCAGCCCTTCAAGTACCGCGCCGAGCTGATGTCGGGCGTGCCCAACCTGCAGGAGTTCGGGCTGTACAACTGGCGCGGGGGCGGCGGCTCGATGTGGTTCGCCCCGGTCAGCCAGGCCCGCGGCAGCGAGTGCGGCAAGCAGGTGGAGCTGGCCACGCGCATCCTCAACAAGCACGGCCTGGACTACGTGGGCGAGTTCATCGTCGGCTGGCGCGACATGCACCACGTCATCGACGTGCTCTACGACCGCTCCAACCCCGAGGAAACCAAGCGCGCCAACGCCTGCTTCAACGAGCTGCTCGACGAGTTCGAGAAGCAGGGCTATGGCGTGTACCGCGTGAACACCGCGTTCCAGGAGCGTGTGGCCAAGACCTACGGCCCGGTCAAGCGCGACGTGGAGCGCCGCATCAAGCGCGCGCTGGACCCCAACGGCATCCTGGCCCCGGGCAAGTCGGGCATCCGCATCTGAGGCCGCCATCGACAGGGAGACACCCATGAACACCATTTCCATGCTCATCGGTGGCGAGCGCGTGGCCGCCACCGGCGGCGCGACCTTCGAGCGCCGCAATCCGCTGGACAACGGCGTCGCCACCCGTGCCCCGGCCGCCACGCCGGCCGACGCGGTGCGCGCGGTCGAGGCCGCGCAGAAGGCCTTCCCGGCCTGGGCCGAGATGGGCCCGGGCGAGCGCCGTGGGCTGCTGCTCAAGGCCGCTGCCGCTCTCGAAGCCAAGGCCGATGCCTTTGCGCAGGCCGTTGCAGCGGAAACCGGCGGCTCGGCCATCTGGTCCGGCTTCAACGTGCACGTGGCCGCCGGCATGCTCCAGGAGGCCGCGTCGCTGACCACGCAGATCAGCGGCGAGGTCATCCCCTCCAACGTGCCGGGCAGCCTGGCCATGGCGGTGCGCCAGCCCGCGGGCGTGGTGCTGGGCCTGGCACCCTGGAACGCCCCGGTGATCCTGGGCGTGCGTGCCATCGCCACGCCGCTGGCCTGCGGCAACACCGTGGTGCTTAAGGGCTCGGAGCTGTCGCCCGCCACGCACGGCCTGATCATCGAGGCGCTGCAGGAGGCCGGGCTGCCGCCGGGCGTGGTGAACTTCGTCACCAACGCCCCGGCTGATGCCGGTGCGGTGGTGGAGGCCATGGTGGCGCACCCGGCGGTGCGCCGCGTCAACTTCACCGGCTCCACGCGCGTGGGCAGGATCATCGCGTCGCTGTGCGCGAAGCATTTGAAGCCCGCGGTGCTGGAGCTTGGCGGCAAGGCGCCGTTCCTGGTGCTGGCCGACGCCGACCTGGATGCCGCCGTCAACGGCGCGGCCTTCGGCGCCTTCGCCAACTCGGGCCAGATCTGCATGTCCACCGAGCGCATCATCGTGGACGCCTCCATCGCCGACGCATTCGTCGAGAAGCTGGCGGCCAAGGCGAAGAGCCTGCCGCTGGGCGACCCGCGCAAGGGGCCGGTGGTGCTGGGCTCCGTGGTGGACATGGGCACCGTCGAGCGCTGCAACGCGCTCATAGACGACGCGCTGGCCAAGGGCGCGACGTTGCTGTGCGGCGGCAAGGCCGACAGCACGCTCATGCCCGCGACGCTGCTGGACCACGTGACGGCCGAGATGGCGATCTACCACGAGGAGAGCTTCGGGCCGGTCAAGGGCATCGTGCGCGTGGAGGGCACCGAGGCCGCCATCGCCTGCGCCAACGACAACCCCTTCGGATTATCGGCCGCGGTGTTCAGCCGCGACATCGCCCAGGCGTGGAACGTAGCCAAGCGCATTCACTCCGGCATCTGCCACATCAACGCGCCCACGGTGCACGACGAGGCGCAGATGCCTTTCGGCGGCGTCAAGGAGTCGGGCTACGGCCACTTCGGCGGCCGCGCCGGCATCGACTCATTCACGGACCTGCGCTGGATCACGCTGCAGACCACCGACCGCCACTACCCGTTCTGA
>JAEYPG010000011.1 GCA_023410975.1 Pseudomonadota bacterium | reverse complement strand
GCCATGGAGTTCGCTCCTCGCGCGACCCCCGCCGCGCCGCCGCGCGGGCGGGCAAGCCGCGCTCCCGGGGAGGTTCCGGACGACCCCGCGATCTCGCGCGGGCATGGCGAATGCCTCCTGGCCGCGCATTGACTTATCGAGAAAGAGGAATGCCATGGACGCCATCGAACTGCTCACCAGCCAGCACCGCAGCCTGGAGGCGCTGATGAAGGCCTGGATGGACGGGCCGCAGTCGCAGCGCGAGTCGCTGTTCAAGCGCGTGGGCGACGAGCTCACCGTGCACCTCGCGTCGGAGGAGCAGATCTTCTATCCCGCCGTGAAGGAAAAGCGCACCGAGGACATCCTGCTGGAGTCGCTGGAGGAGCACCTGTCGCTCAAGCGCGTGCTGGCGGACCTGGTGGAGCTCAAGCCGGACGACGCGGCCTTCGAGCCCAAGTTCCACGTGCTCAAGGAGCAGGCCGAGCACCACCACAAGGAAGAGGAGGAGAACCTGTTCCCGAAGGTGAGGAAGCTGCTGGAGCCCATGGCGCTCGACACGCTGGGCCGGCAGATGCAGGCGCTGCAGCAGCAGCTCAAGCGCGAGGGCGACCCGCGCGAGATGGTGACGGAGCAGACGGACAAGGCGGCGCCGCTGGATTGAGCCCCGGGCCCGGCAGCGGGCTGCGCGCCGCTGCCGGGCGCGGCACTCAGCTTCCGCCTTGGTGCGCCCGCTTCCCCGGGTTCTTCTTGCTGCGCGTGGCCACGCCGCGCGCCTTGCTGCGCTTCTGGCCGGTGGCCTTCTGTTCCTGCGCGGGGCGCAGCGGGATGGTGGCGCGAGCGTCGGCTTCGGTCTTGATCTGGCTACCCATTCGGGACTCCTGAAAAAACGTCCGGACGCGGCATTGGCAAGGCCCGTGCCCTGGCGTTGACGGGCATCCGGCTTGCCGCCGCGCGGCGATGGCAGACACCCTCCCTGGCAGCAACGGCAAGGCCAACGTGTTCGTCGGGCTGGCGCAGGCGGCCTGGCGGCACCGCAACCGCACGATCCTGGCGATGGCGCTGCTGGTGGCGGCCAAGCTCGCGGCCGTGGCGGTGCCGCTGCTGCTCAAGGCCGTCATCGACCGCTTCAGCGAGCCCGGCACCCTGGCCGAGAGCAGCCTCCACGGCGACACCGTGCTGGTGCTGCCGGTGTTCCTGCTGCTGGGCTACGCGCTGCTGCGCTTCGCCGGCACGCTGTTCACCGAGCTGCGCGACCTGGTGTTCGCGCGCGTGACGCTGTCCACCGTCACCGACTTCGCCGAGCGCTGCTTCGCGCACCTGCTCTCGCTGAGCCCGCGCTTCCACGTGCAGCGCAACACCGGCGCGCTCATCCGCGACGTGGAGCGCGGCACCGCCGGCGTGGGCTTCCTGCTGGGCTCGGGCCTGTTCACCGTGGTGCCCACGCTGGTGGAGTTCAGCGCCGTGCTGGCGGTGATGGCCGCGGGCTACAGCCTGTGGTTCACGCTGGTGATCATGGTCACCTTCTTCGTCTACGGCAGCTTCACCATGGCCAAGACGGGCAAGCGCGCGCTGCGCCAGCGCCGTGTCAACGACATGGACTCGCGCGCCAACGGCCGCATGGTGGACACGCTGCTCAACTACGAGACCGTCAAGACCCACGCGCGCGAGGGCTTCGAGCGCCAGCGCTACGGCAGCGTGCTGAACGAGTGGGTGGAGGAGGGCGTGCGCAACCAGCGCGCCCTGTCGGGCCTGCACATCGGCCAGAGCGCCATCATCGCCGCCGGCGTCGCGGCGGTGATGCTGCTGGCCGGCGAGCAGACCGTGCGCGGGCAGATGACGGTGGGCGACCTGGTACTGGTCAACAGCTACATCATCCAGATCTGCCTGCCGCTCAATGCCCTGGGCTTCGTGTTCCGCCAGGCGCGCGATGCGCTGGTGAACACCGAGAAGCTCTTCGCGCTGCTGCACCAGCCCGTGGACATCCAGGACGCGCCGGACGCGCCGCCGTTGAAGCTCGCCGGTGGTTCCGTTGCCTTCGAGCACGTGCATTTCGCCTACGAGCCGGGCCGGCCCATCCTGCACGACCTCAGCCTGGAGATCGGCGCCGGCCAGACGGTGGCGGTGGTGGGCGGCAGCGGCTCGGGCAAGAGCACGCTGGCGCGGCTGCTGCTGCGCCTCTACGACCCGCAGCAGGGCCGCGTCACCGTGGACGGGCAGGACCTCCGGCACGTGCAGCTGGACTCGCTGCGCCGTGCCGTCGGCGTGGTGCCGCAGGACACGGTGCTGTTCAACGACACCATCGCCTACAACATCGGCTACGGGCGCCAGGGCGCGGGCATGGCGGAGGTGATCGCCGCGGCGCAGGCGGCCCAGGTGCACGAGTTCATCCTGTCGCTGCCGGAGCAGTACGAGACGGTGGTGGGCGAGCGCGGGATGAAGCTCTCCGGGGGCGAGAAGCAGCGCATCGCCATCGCGCGCGCCTTCCTCAAGAACCCGCCGCTGATGATCTTCGACGAGGCCACGTCGGCACTGGACACGCGCGCCGAGCGGGCGATCCAGCACGAGCTCGACCGCATCGCGCAGGGGCGCACCACGCTGATCATTGCCCACCGCCTCTCCACCATCGTCGGCGCCGACCAGATCGTGGTCATGGACCGCGGCCGCATCGTCGAGCGGGGACGCCACGAAGAGCTGCTGGCCAAGGAAGGGCTCTACGCGCAGCTGTGGAACCTGCAACTGCAGCAGGAGCAGTTCGAGAAGCTGGAGCGGCGCCTGGCGCGCCAGCCGGTGAATCTGGCGGTGGTGATCGCGCAGGCGGTGGACGGGCTGGCGGCCGAGCTCGACGCGCGCCAGGTGCGGCTGTCGGCGCACATCGACCTGGGCATTGCCAGCGTCACGGGCGATCCGAGCACGCTGGCGCAGCTCGCGCGCGAGCTGTGCGTGGCCGCGATCCAGGCCACGCCGCGCGGCCGGCGCATCGAGGTGCGGCTGGAGCGCCAGGGCGAGCTGGCGCGGCTGGCCATCGCCGACGGCCGCCATGC
>JAEYPG010000682.1 GCA_023410975.1 Pseudomonadota bacterium | reverse complement strand
GGCCCAGCGCCGGGCCCAGGTGCAGCTCCGCCGGCGAGACCGTCTCGCCCTGCGCCACCAGCACCGCCTGCTCCATCAGGTTGCGCAGCTCGCGCACGTTGCCCGGCCAGGCGTGGCGCAGCAGCGCGTCCTCGGCGGCGGCCGTGAGCCGCAGTCCCGGCTTGCGGTAGCGCGCCCCGTGCAGCGCCAGGAAATGCCGCGCCAGCAGCAGCACGTCGGGGCCGCGCTCGCGCAGCGGCGGCACGCGCAGCTCCACGATGCGCAGCCGGAAGTACAGGTCGGCGCGGAAGCGCCCCTCGCCCACCATCTGCTCCAGCGGCCGGTTGGTGGCGCTGATCACGCGCGCGTTCACCGCGGTCTCGCGCACGGCGCCCAGGCGGCGCACGCGCTTTTCCTCCAGCAGCTTCAGCAGCTTCACCTGCGTGGAGGGCGCGGCCTCGCCGATCTCGTCCAGGAACACGCTGCCGCCCTCGGCCGTTTCCAGCAGCCCGGGCTTGCGCTGGCGCGCGTCGGTGAAGGCGCCGCGCTCGTAGCCGAACAGCTCGGCCTCGATCAGCGGCCCCGGCAGCGCGCCGCAGTTGAGCTCCACGAAGGGACCGTCGCGGCGCGAGCCGCCAAAGTGCAGTGCGCGAGCAACTAACTCCTTGCCGGTGCCGGTCTCGCCGATCACCAGCACGGCAGGCGGCTCGCCGTCGCCCAGGCGCGCCTCGGCCTCCAGCAGCAGGCGCAGCGTGCGGCGCAGCGCCTGCATGGGCTCGGAGTCGCCCAGCAGCTGCTCCAGCCCGCTGCCGCTGGCCTGGCGGCGGCGGTGGTAGTCCACCGCGCTTTCCAGCCGCTGCTGGCGCGTCAGGCGCTCCAGCAGCAGCTTGAGCTCGCCCAGCACCAGCGGCTTGGCCATGAAGTCCGCCGCGCCGGCCTTCATCGCCTCCACCGCCAGCTCGGTGCTGCCGTGGCCGGTCATGAGCACGACGCGGATGTCGGGGTCGGCCGCGCGGATCTTTTCCAGTGCCTGCAGCCCGCTCATGCCCGGCAGGTGGTGGTCCATCAGCACGACCTCGGGGCGGAAGCTCTCGATCTCCGCCAGACCCTGCAGCGCGCTGCCGGCCACGCGCGGCTCGTAGCCCAGCCGCTCCAGGTACACGGCAAGGTTGCGCGCCAGCGCGGCCTCGTCCTCGATGATCAGGATCGCGCGTCCCATCGCTCCTCCTCCCTTCGCCCTCGGTCTTCAGCGCTCCGGCACGGCCTGCGCCGCGGGCAGCCGCACGCGGGCGGTGGTGCGCCCGGGCCGGCTCTCCAGCTCGATGCTGCCGCCCAGCCGCTGCAGCGTGCGCCGCACCAGCGCCAGTCCCAGCCCCAGGCCCCTCGGCTTGTCGCTGTGGAAGGGGCGGAACACCTGGGACAGCCGCTCCGGCGCGATGCCGCGGCCGCTGTCCGTGACTTCCAGCAGCACGCCATCGGCCTGGTGCCGCGCCAGCATGCGCACGTGGCCGCCCTCGGTGGTGGCCTCCAGCGCATTGGCCAGCAGCGAGTTCAGCATCTGCGCGATCAGCACCGCCTCGCCGCGCACCCAAGGCAGCCCTTCCGCGGGCAGCTCCAGCGCCAGCGTCTTGCGTTGCGCGGCGAACACGGGCTCGAAGCGCTCCTGCGCGCCGCGCAGCGCCTGCGCCAGGTCGGCGCTGCCCGGCAGCTCGCCGGGGCCGTGCGCGTGGCTCAGCAGCGTGCGCACCAGGTGCTCGATGCGGTCGGCGTGCTGCATGGTCTCGTGCGCGATCTCCGGCGGCGCGGCGCTCCCCAGCTCGGCCTGCAGCTCCGCGCCGGAGCGGATGCACGCCAGCGGGTTGCGGATGCTGTGCGCCACCGAGGCCGCGATCTCGCCCACCAGCGCCAGCGCCTCGCCCTCGACCATGCGCTCGCGCTGCTCCTGCAGCAGCCGCGCCGCCTTGCGCACCAGGCCCAGCGTGGAGGCGTAGAGCAGCAGCCCGCTGAACGCCGCGCAGGCCCACACCAGCAGCGTGCCCTGGCGCAGCGTGGCGTTGAGGCTGCCCGGCAGCCGGTAGAGCTCCACCACGCCGATGACGCCCGCCGGCGCCCCGGCGCCTCCGTCGCGCACCGGCAGGTAGTTCTCGACGAAGTGCGTCTGCGTGCGGGCCAGCCGGATGTGCTCGGCCTTGAGCGGCCGGGGCTCGTCGCCGCGCACCACGCCGCGGTGCACCACGGTGTCGCCGCGCAGCGCCTCTTCCAGCTCGTCGTTGTGGTCGAAGCGCCGGCCGGTGAGCGCCGGGTCGCTGGACCACAGCACGCGGCCGTCGGTGGCGTAGACGTTGGCGCGCAGTACCTCCGGCATGGCCGCCACGTGGCCGAAGAACTCGGCGAAGGCGGCGCCGTGCGCCGAGTCGTCCGCGTCGCGCGCGGTGAAGTGCTGCGACACGGCCTGCGTGTCCACCAGGGCCTGCACCATCTGGCGGCTGAGCTCGGCGTCGTGGCGCAGCAGCTGGTCCTCGACGTAGCGCGCCAGCAGCAGCGCCTGCGCCACGCTCACCGCGGCCACCACGGCGAAGCTCACCAGGGAGAACCAGCGCAGCAGGTCGAAGCCGGGGGCGGTGGAAGAGGAGGGTGTCGTCATCGGAGCGGCGGGGATGCGGTGGGTGTACGCAGCAAGCGGCACATCCACTGTAAGTACCGGTTGCCCCGTGCCGGCTGGCGCTGCCGCGAGCCTTCTGCCCGGGGGAGTCCCCGAGCCACGGTCTGGCGCGGCGCACCCAAAATGCCTCGGCGGTGCCGCCGTCGCGCACCGCTCGACCTTCAACACCCAGGAGACGTTTCGCCATGGCCGACACCTGCTGCACCCTCGTGCCCTACTTCAAGGTCCACGAGGGCCGCCTGGACGATTTCAAGCGCCTGTGCGCGCAGTTCGAGGAGAAGACCCGCACCGAACCCGGTTGCCTGCACTACGCCTTCAGCTTCGACGGCGACGCCGTGCACTGCCGCGAGGGCTACGTAGACGCGCAGGCGCTGCTGCACCACCTCGACAACGTCGGCCCGGTGCTGCAGGAGGCGCTGAAGATCGCGGACGTCACGCGGCTGGAAGTGCACGCGCCAGCGGCCGAGGTGGAAAAGCTGCGCGGGCCGCTGGCGGGGCTCAAGCCGCAGTTCTTCACGCTGGAGGGCGGGTTCAGGCGCTGAGCCCGCGCCGCGGCCTGCGGGCCGCGCGGTGGCGGCGGGCAGCCGGGCTCAGCAGTCCAGCTCCACCACCACCGGCGCGTGGTCGCTGGGCCGCTCGTTCTTGCGCGGGGCCTTGTCGATGAGGCAGCCGCGCACCAGCGGGCGCAAGGGCTCGCTCACCAGGAGGTGGTCGATGCGCAGCCCCTGGTTCTTGCGGAAGGCCAGGTTGCGATAGTCCCACCAGCTCCACAGCCGCGGCGGCTGGTCGAAGAGGCGGAAGGCATCGACCAGCCCCAGCCCCGCCAGCGCCTGGAAATGCGCCCGCTCCTCGGGCGTGCAGTGGATCTGGCCGGCCCACAGCACCGGGTCGTGCACGTCGCGGTCCTCGGGCGCGATGTTGAAGTCCCCGCCCAGCACCAGGCGCGGGAACTCCGCCAGTTGCGCCTTCAACCACTCGCGCAGCGCCTCCAGCCAGGCCATCTTGTAGGCGAACTTCTCGCTGCCTGGCGCCTGCCCGTTGGGGAAGTAGGCGCCCACGAAGCGCAGCGGCTGCCCGTCGGCGCAGGGTAAAGAAGCGGTGATCACGCGCGCCTGCTCGTCGGCGAAGCCGGGGATGTTGCGCTGCACGTCCGTGGCGGGCTGGCGCGACAGCAGCGCCACGCCGTTGTAGGTGCGCTGCCCGAACCACTGCGCGTGGTAGCCGGCCGCGCTCAGCGCCTCGTGCGGGAACTTGTCGTCGGTGAGCTTGGTTTCCTGCAGCACGACGGCGTCCACCGGGTTGGCGGCCAGCCAGTCCAGCAGTTGAGGCAGGCGCACGGAGAGGGAATTGACGTTCCAGGTGGCGAGTTTCATGGGGCGATAGGGAAATAACCGGGTCGAGCCTACTCCACCTCAGGAACAGCCCTTGCCGCCTACCGCAGACCCCGGAACACCCTCACGCGAAAGGTCTCCATGCGCGCTCTCTGCTATCACGGCAAGAAGGACATCCGTTGCGACAACGTGCCCGATCCGAAGATCGAGGACGGGCGCGACGCCATCATCAAGGTCACCTCCTGCGCCATCTGCGGCTCCGACCTGCACCTCTTCGACGGCTTCATGCCCGGGATGATGAAGGGCGACATCGTCGGCCACGAGTTCATGGGCGAGGTCGTGGAGGTCGGCCGCGACAACAAGAAGCTCAAGGTCGGCGACCGCGTGGTGGTGCCCTTCACCATCTGCTGCGGCGAGTGCGAGCAGTGCCGGCGCGGCAACTTCTCCGTCTGCGAGCGCAGCAACCGCAACAAGGACGTGGCCGACAAGGTCTTCGGCCACACCACCGCCGGCCTCTTCGGCTACACGCACCTCACCGGCGGCTACGCCGGCGGACAGGCCGAGTACGTGCGCGTGCCCTTCGCCGACGTCACGCCGGTGAAGGTGCCCAACGGGCTTACCGACGAGCAGGTACTGTTCCTCGGGGACATCTTCCCCACCGGCTGGCAGGCCGCCGTGCAGTGCGACATCCAGCCCACCGACACCGTGGCGATCTGGGGCGCGGGGCCCGTGGGGCAGTTCGCCATCCGCAGCGCGCTGCTGCTGGGCGCTAAGCAGGTCGTGTGCATCGACCACGTGCCCGAGCGGCTGGACATGGCCCGCGCCGGCGGCGCCATCACCATCGACTTCGACAACGAGAGCGTGATCGAGCGCCTCGCCGAGCTCACCCAGGGCAAGGGCCCGGAAAAATGCATCGACGCCGTGGGCATGGAGGCTCATGCCACGCGCTCCATCGACTCCGTGTACGACCGCGCCAAGCAGGCGCTGATGCTGGAAAGCGACCGCGCCCACGTGCTGCGCGAAATGATCTATGTCTGCCGCGCCGCCGGCACGCTGTCCATTCCCGGCGTCTACGGCGGGCTCATCGACAAGGTGCCTTTCGGCGCGCTCATGAACAAGGGCCTCACGGTGCGCACCGGCCAGACCCACGTCAACCGCTGGGCCGAAGACTTGCTGAGGCGCATCGAGGAAGGGCAGATCGACCCCTCCTTCGTCATCACCCACACCGTCGGGCTGGAGCAAGGGCCGCAGATGTACACCACCTTCCGCGACAAGCAGGACGGCTGCATCAAGGTGGTGCTCAAGCCCTGAGCCCGGCCCTCCATTCCAAGCAGCAAGGAGTCTTGTCATGGATCAGCAGCAACAGCAGCAGAGTTCCCTGGCCGAGAGCGGCGTTCCCAGCGGCGTGTACAGCCCGCACGCGCCGGCACAGCGGCGCCACGACGCGGCGGTGGACGACGGCCACATGCTGCCCTCGCGCCGCCTGGCGCGCGGGCTGGGCTGGTTCAGCATCGGCCTGGGGCTGGCTCAGGTGCTCACGCCGCGGCTGGTGGGCCGCGCCACCGGCCTGCACGGGCGCGACGCCCTGGTGAAGGCCTATGGCTGGCGCGAGGTGGCAGTGGGCGTGGGCCTGCTGCTGTCGAAGAACCCCACGCCCTGGCTGTGGGCCCGCGTCGCGGGCGACGCGCTGGACCTCACCACCCTGGGCACGCGCGCCGTCTCGGGCGACGAGGTGCAGCGTTCGCGGGCCGTGTCGGCCATGGTGGCGGTGGCCGGCGTCACCGCGCTGGACGTGGCCTGCGCCACGGCCGTGCCCCGCGCGCAGGCCGCGCGCCAGGCGCAGTCCACGCACGACTACAGCGACCGCAGCGGCCTGCCGCAGGACCCGGAATGCATGCGCGGCGCCGCGCTGTCGAATTTCGAGATGCCGGCCGACATGCGCACGCCGGAGGCGCTGCGGCCGTATACCTTGCATTGATCGCCGCGCCGAGCGCGGCGCCGGAAGGGAAGGGCGACTGCTTGCCGGTCGCCCGCCACCCTTCTTACAGGTGCAGCGCCGCCGCCACCCCCAGCAGCCCGCCCACGCCCGCCACGCCGTACATGCCCATTTCCAGCCACCTGCGCCGCGTCAGCAGCGCGATGGCCGCCAGCGCGATGGACACCTGCAGCGCCGTCGTCGCCTGCGCCCAGCGGTGGTGCAGGTGCAGCTGCTCCTCGGATTGGCGGTCCCAGTCCAGCGCCTCGTGCTCCAGCTTCTCCGCGCCTTCCTTGATCTCCGCCTTCTCGCTCTTGTAGCGGTCGATCTCCTTGCGCACGTCCGGCTTCTTCTCCTCCGACACCAGCTGCAGCGCCAGCTCCGAGAGGTTCTGCTTGCTGCTCTTGGCCTGGTAGTAGTTCCACTGGTTCGACGCCTCGGTCTTCTTGATCGCGGCGTTGTTCTTGAACAGCGTGGCGTTGGCCTGCGTGGCGCCGCCCATGTAGCCGAAGAGCGCGCCCACCGTGGCCAGCACCGCCGTGGTCACGGCGATGCGGCCCTGGAAGGGGTCCTTCTGCCCATGGTGGGCGGCGTGTTCGAGCTCGTGGTCGTGCGGACCGTGGACGTGGAAACCGTGGCCGGACATGTCTGGGTTCTCCTTGTTTTTCTTTGGATCGCTCTGGAAGGGGATCAGGCCTGGCGCCGGTAGGTGACCCAGGCGAAATCGAAGTCGTTGGGCGCCTCGGCGCGCCGTGTCTCGCGCGCCACTTCGGCGAAGCGGCCGCGATCGAACTCGGGGAAGCGGGTGTCACCCTCGAAGTCGCGGTCGATCTCGGTCAGGATCAGCTCGTCGGCCCGCTCCAGCGCCTGCGCATAGAGCTGCGCGCCGCCGGTGACGTACACCACCGGCTCGCCGGCCAGGCGCTGCAGCGCGTCTTCCAGCGAACCCGCCGCCTCCGCGCCCTCGGCCCGCCATTCGGGATTGCGCGTCACCACCACGTTGCGCCGCCCGGGCAGCGGGCGGAAGCGCGGCGGCAGCGAGTCCCAGGTCAGGCGGCCCATGACCACCGGCGCGCCCAGCGTCACGCGCTTGAAGTGCTGCAGGTCTTCGGGCAGGCGCCAGGGCATGGCGTTGTCGCGCCCGATGACGCCGTTGCGGGCCATCGCGGCCACCAGGGAAATCTTCATGTCGGCTCAGGGCGGCGCGCACTGGGGCCGCCGCGGGGTAATGACTGGGTTCAGGGCGGGCCGCGTCGGCAGCCATCGCCGGGACAGCGGTCTGCGCAAAGGACGGGCTGGCTGGTTTCTTGACTTCTCCGTTCGCCCTGAGCCTGTCGAAGGGCCTGTCGCCAAGCCGGCGATGCAGGGCTTCGACAAGCTCAGCCCGAACGGGTGGGAGGTGAGCGGCGCGGGATTTTAGGGGCCGCCTCGCTGACGGCCGCCTGATGCCGGGTCGGGGCGCTCACCGATTCAGCCTTCGCGCGCCCTTCGTCACGGGCCGCGGCCCGTGCCGCCGCGGCGACGGCGGCGTCAAACCGCCATCGGTGCCGTCAGCGGCGGGTGGTGGCGGTAGCCCTCCAGCGAGAAGTCGCCGGGCTCGACCTGCTCCAGCCATTGCGGCTCGTAGCGGCCGGTCTGGGCGAAGTCGGGAATGCGGTCGGAGAGCACCAGGCGCGGCAGCGGCAGCGGCTCGCGCGTGAGCTGCTCGCGCAGCATGTCGAGGTGGTTCTCGTAGATGTGGGCATCGCCCACGAAGTAGCTGAACCAGCGCGGCGTGTAGCCCGTCAGGCGCCCCACCAGGTGCAGCAGCGCCGCGCCCTCGGCCAGGTTGAAGGGCGTGCCGAGGCCCAGGTCGTTGCTGCGCACGTACAGGCACAGCGAGATCTCGCGCTTCGAGGCATTGGGCAGGAACTGGTAGAGCAGGGGGCAGGGCGGCAGCGCCATTTCCTCGATCTGCGCCCAGTTCCAGCCATGGAACAGGATGCGGCGGTCCGCGGGGTTGTTGACGATGGTGTCCAGGCACTGCCGCAGCTGGTCCACCGCCTTGTAGAGCAGCACGCCGGGCGTGCCGCCGGCCTCGTCCTGCACCAGGCCCACGCGCTGGTAGCCGCGCTTCAGGGCGTCCTCGATCTGCCCGGTCGCGCCGGGGTCGAGCAGCTTGTAGGCGGGCCACTGGCGCCACTGCACGCCGTACACCGGGCCCAGGTCGTCCTCGCCCAGGCGGTAGGGGTTGGCCAGCCAGGCCTGGTTCTCGTTGGCGTTCTGGTCCCAGACCTTGCAGCCCAGGGCGCGGAACTCGGCCGCGTTGCGGCTGGCGCGCAGGAAGCCGACCAGCTCGCCGACGGCGGTCTTGAAGGCCAGCTTCTTGGTGGTGACGGCCGGGAAGCCCTGCTGCAGGTCGAAGCGCAGCGCGGCGCCGGGCAGGCTCAGCGTGCGGATGCCGGTGCGGTTGTCCTGCCAGCTGCCCTGGTCGAGGACGGTCTGGACGAGTTCGAGGTAGCTCTTCACTTCAAGGGGCGGGCGGCTTGGAAAGGGGCGCAGTGTAGGGGCGCCGGGGACGCCCGCCCGTCGTCAGGGCGTCACGGCCCGGAGGACCGCGGCGCCTGACGTCTCAGCCGATCAGCCAGCCGGCTGCGTGTCGCGCAGGAAGATCTCCACGCGGCGGTTGCGCGCGCGGCCCGCCTCGCTGGTGTTGTCGGCCACCGGCTCGTAGCTGCCGCGGCCCTCGGTGGTGATGCGCGCGGCGGGCACGCCGCG
>JAEYPG010000577.1 GCA_023410975.1 Pseudomonadota bacterium | reverse complement strand
CCGCCGAGCTGCTGGCGCCGGACGCGGCGCCGCAGCGCATCGAGCTCGGCGCCTGGGGCGATCCCGCCCGCGCCGAGGGCGTGCTGCCGGCCGTGGCCGCCGCCTGGGCCCTGGGCATCGCGCCCGCCCTGATCCGTGCCGGCATCGAGACCTTCGATGCCGAGCTCGCGCGCAACCCGAATCCGAACCGCTGATGAACGTCTCCCGCATCCGTGCCCTGCGCGGCCCCAACCTCTGGAGCCGCCACACCGCCATCGAAGCCGTGGTGGCCTGCGAAGGCGCCGAGAACGCCATCGCCGACATGCCGGGCTTCGAGAACCGGCTGCGCCAGCGCTTCCCGGGCCTGGCACCGCTGCACGCCGGCACCTCCCTGGCGCACGTGCTCGAAGCCGCCACGCTGGGCCTGCAGGCCCAGGCCGGCTGCCCCGTCACCTTCAGCCGCTGCCAGCCCACGCTGGACGCCGGCGTGTACCAAGTGGTGGTGGAGTACACCGAGGAGCCCGTGGGCCGCATGGCCTTCGACACCGCGCGCGCCCTGGTGGCCGCGGCGCTGGCCGACGAAGCCTTCGACCTCGACGGGGCGCTGGCCGCGCTGCGCGAGAAGGACGAGGACGTGCGCCTGGGCCCCAGCACCGGCTCGATCGTGTCCGCGGCCGTGGCGCGCGGCATTCCGTACCGGCGCCTGACCGAGGGCAGCCTGGTGCAGCTCGGCTGGGGCTCCAAGCAGCGCCGCATCTGGGCCGCCGAGGTGGACACCACCAGCGCCGTCTCCGAGTCCATCGCCCAGGACAAGGACCTCACCAAGAAGCTGCTGGCCGCCGCCGGCGTGCCGGTGCCCATCGGGCGCCCGGTCTCCAGCGTGGAGGAAGCCTGGGCCGTGGCGCAGGAGATCGGCCTGCCCGTGGTGCTCAAGCCGCAGGACGGCAACCAGGGCAAGGGCGTGACGGTGAACGTCGCCACGCGCGAGCACCTGGAGATCGCCTACCGCGTCGCCGCCGAGATCGGCGAGGTGCTGGTCGAGAAGTACCTGCCCGGCTGCGACTACCGGCTGCTGGTGGTGGGCAACCGCCTGGTGGCCGCGGCGCGGCGCGACCCGCCGCAGGTGGTGGGCGACGGGCGCCACACCGTGCGCGAGCTGGTGGAGCAGGTCAACGCCGACCCGCGCCGCGGCGACGGCCACGCCACCTCGCTGACCAAGATCCGCCTCGACGAGATCGCGCTGGCGCGGCTGAACGTGCAGGGGCTCACGCCCGAGTCCGTGCCCGAGAAGGGGCAGCGCGTGACGCTGCGCAACAACGCCAACCTCTCCACCGGCGGCACCGCCACCGACGTGACCGACGACGTGCACCCCGACGTGGCGGCACGCGCCGTGGCGGCGGCGCAAATGATCGGGCTGCACATCTGCGGCGTGGACGTGGTGGCCGAGAGCGTGCTGCGCCCGCTGGAGGAGCAAAGCGGCGGCGTGGTGGAAGTCAACGCCGCGCCGGGCCTGCGCATGCACCTGTCGCCGTCCTACGGCAAGGGCCGCAACGTGGGCGAGGCCATGGTCAGCCACCTCTACGCCCCGGGCGAGGACGGGCGCATCCCGGTGGTGGCCGTCACCGGCACCAACGGCAAGACCACCGTCACGCGGCTGATCGCGCACCTGTTCGCCAGCGCCGGGCTGCGCGTGGGCATGACCAACACCGACGGCGTCTACGTCAACGGCCGCCAGACCGACAGCGGCGACTGCAGCGGCCCCAAGAGCGCCCGCAACGTGCTGCTGCACCCCGAGGTGGACGCGGCGGTGTTCGAGACCGCGCGCGGCGGCGTGCTGCGCGAGGGCCTGGGCTTCGACCGCTGCAGCGTGGCGGTGGTGACCAACATCGGCGCCGGCGACCACCTGGGGCTGAACTACATCACCACGGTGGACGACCTGGCGGTGCTCAAGCGTGTGATCGTGCACAACGTGGCCGAGAGCGGCTACGCGGTGCTCAACGCCGCCGACCCGACCGTGGCCGGCATGGCTGGCGTGTGCCCGGGCAAGGTGATCTTCTTCACCGCCGACCGGCACCACCCGCTGATGGCCACGCACCGCGCGCAAGGCCAGCGCACCGTGTTCGTGGACGGCGACGCCGTGATCGCGGCCGAGGGCACCTGGCGCGAGAGCCTGCCGCTGCGCGACATTCCGCTCACGCGCGGCGGGAGCATCGGCTTCCAGGTAGAGAACGTGATGGCGGCCGTGGCCGCGGCCTGGGCCTCGGGGCTGAGCTGGGACGCGGTGCGCCGCGGCCTGGCCAGCTTCGTCAACGACGCGCACAACGCGCCGGGGCGCTTCAACGTCATGGACTACCGCGGCGCCACGCTGATCGCCGACTACGGCCACAACCCCGACGCGATGCGCGCGCTGGTGGCGGCCATCTCGACCATGCCGGCCAAGAAGCGCTCGGTGGTGATCAGCGGCGCGGGCGACCGGCGCGACGAGGACATCACCGAGCAGACGCAGATCCTGGGCGAGGCCTTCGACGAGGTGGTGCTGTACCAGGATGCGGCGCAGCGCGGACGCGCCGACGGCGAGGTGATCGGGCTGCTGCGCCAGGGCCTGCAAAGCGCCTCGCGCACGCGCCACGTGGAGGAGATCCGCGGCGAGTTCATCGCCATCGACTCCGCGCTGTCGCGCCTGGAGCCGGGCGACCTGTGCCTGATCCTCATCGACCAGGTGGAAGAGGCGCTGGAGCACCTGGCCCGGCGCATCGCCGAGGCCCGCTGAAGCATCGGCCGGCAGGCGTGGCGCGGGACGACGCGAAGCTGCGATGGACCCCGCCGCCGCCATGCCGCAGGACCTGACGCAGCTCGCGGCGCTGGCCGCGGCGCTGGGCTGGGCCAGCGGGATGCGGCTCTACGCCGCGGTGTTCCTCACCGGGCTGGCAGGCTGGCTGCAGTGGGTGACATTGCCGCCGGGGCTGCAGCTGCTGCAGAACCCGCTGGTGCTGGGCACGGCGGGCGTGATGCTGGTGGTGGAGTTCATCGCCGACAAGGTGCCGGCGGTGGATTCGCTGTGGGACGCGGTGCACACCGCGATCCGCATTCCCGCCGGCGCGGCGCTGGCCGTGGCGGCACTCTCGGGCGCCTTCGGCGGCGATGCGCTGGTCTGGGGCACCGTCACGGCGCTGCTGGGCGGCACGCTGGCGGCGACGGCGCACGCGGGCAAGGCCAGCACGCGCGCGGCGGTCAACACCTCGCCGGAGCCCTTCACCAATCTGGCCCTGTCCCTGGCCGGCGACGCCGCCGTGCCGGGGCTGCTGTGGCTGTCGTGGACGCACCCCATCACCTTCTTCGCGGTGCTGACCGTAGCCGTCGCGCTGGCGCTGGCCCTGAGCTTCACGCTGTGGCGCTTCGTGCGCCGGCGGCTGGCGCGGCTGGCGCGGTAGCGCCGCAACGGGAAGTCCGGGGAGGCGGAAGGGTCGGCACGGGCAGGTCGGCCCGTCAACCCGATCCGGACCCCGATCACCCGCCCACCAGCCGCGCCGCCAGGGGCATCAGCAGCGCCGCCAGCAGCACCTGCAGGCCCAGCGCCATGCCGGCGTAGGCGCCGGCGTCCGGGTGCACCTGCAACGCGCGCGCAGCGCCGATGCCGTGCGCGGCGGTGCCCAGCGCGAAGCCGCGCACGGCCCAGTCGCGCACGCCCAGGGCGTCGAACAGGTACTTGGCCGACAGCGCGCCCACCATGCCAGTGAGCACGGCGAACAGCGCCGCCAGCGCCGGGATGCCATTCAGCCGCTCCGCGATGCCCATGGCCACCGGCGCGGTCACGGACTTGGGCGCCAGCGAGCGCAGCACGTCCGCCGGCAGCCCCAGCGCCCAGCCC
>JAEYPG010000555.1 GCA_023410975.1 Pseudomonadota bacterium | reverse complement strand
GTGCTGGGCACCATCGCCGGCGCGCTGGCCGGCGGCACGGCCGAAAGCTCCTGGCACCGCAACGGCGGCAGCGAACACTGGCAGCGCCTCTACAACAGCCGGCCCTACATCACCGAGGGCGCGCGCTTCGAGGACTGGGGCCCGGCCTACGCCTACGGCGAGGCCATGTACGAACGCCAGGGCGGCCCGCGCCGCTGGGACGGGGAGGTCGAGTCCGAGCTCGGGCACGGCTGGGAAGCCGAGCGTGCCCAGAGCGGCTCCGCCCTGCCCTGGGACCAGGCCCGCCACGCCGCCCGCGATGCCTGGGAACGCCTGCACGATGCCGCCGACAACGACCCGACGCGGCCGGGACGGGATATCGCGGGCTGAGTACGCACGCCAAAGGAAAAGGCCGCAGACGCGGCCTTTTCGATGTTCCGGACTGGTTTGGCACCGGACAGCGGGTTGGTTGCAAGCTCAGTGGTGCGCCTTGCTGCGCGTGGGCTTGTCGGTGAGGCCGGGGACGTGCACCGCCAGCAGCACCGGCTGCTCCTCGCCGTCCGAATCGAACAGCGCCTTGCGCACCATCAGCGCCACCGAGGAGGGGTTCAGACGCTCCGTGGGGTGTGCGGCGGCCTCCACCAAGCTGCGGTACACAGGTGCCGGCAGCAGCATCGCCAGTTCCAGCGACAGCTCGTTGGCCCGCTCGTAATCCTCCAGCGGCGAGCTCTTGTCCAGCGCGCCCGCCAACACCAGGTACTGGGCCACCTTCTCGACGATGTCGATCTTCTCGCGCGCGGGCAGGTCCTTCATGGGTTTCGACTCCTTTATTCGACAGGGGCGGGAGGGTAGCAAAGAGCGCCTGCCGACCTCGGTGCAAGGGCTGTGGCCTGGCCCGCCGATGCGCGACCGCAACCGCGGGCAACCTGCCCGGACGGCTGCGGGTGCCCTGCCCTGGAGCCGCACGCGCGCGCGGCCCAGACTGCCCGGGTCCCGACAACCCGAACACAGCCATGCCGCCTTCGTCCCCCGCCCCGCGCCTGGGCCTCCTGCGTGCCGCAGCCGCCGTGCTGCTGGCCTGTGCGCTCGGCAGCCATGCCGCCGCCGCCGAGCCCGAACCGGGCCACGACCGCTTCGAATTGGCGGTGCGGCAGGCGGTGACGCCCGCCGTCGCCTCCAGCCTGGCCGGGCTGAAGGTGCTGCACCTCAGCGGCGACGTGGGGCCCTGGCTGGACACCGGCCTGGCCTTGTCTCCCGGCCAGCCGGTGACGCTGCTGATGCGCGGGCAGGTGTGGTGGTCGCGCGCGGCGAAGCTGTCACTGTCGCCGGCCCTGGCGGTCTGGGCCCAGGTGGGCCCGCACGGCGAGGTCTTCAACGGCACCCGCGACACCCACGGCTTCGTCGCCGCGGGCGCGGGGAACCTGCGCCTGAAACTCTTTCCCGCCCTGTCGTGGACCGACCCGCACGGCGCCTACGAGGGCGAGCCGCCGACGGTCAATCCTGACGCGGGCGGCGGCGTCAGCGTGGCCGTGCTGGCGTGGAAGCCGGGCACCGACGTGGCCGCGCAGCTGCAGGCCCTGGCCCGGCACGCGCCGCTGGCGCCCTGGGCGCAAGGCGAGCTGCGCCGCCTGGCGGAAGGCACCGTGCCGCCGCCCGAGGGCTGGCGCTACTTCTGGCCCCTGGGCCGCGCCGAGATCTTCTCCCGCGCCCGCCCCGAGGCCGGCGACCCGGAGGGCGGCGCCATCGCGGTGCACACGCACGACGACGTGGGCATCCTGCAGAAGGACGCGCCCTTCGAGCTGCGCCCCGGCACGCGGCTGCAGTGGCGCTGGCGCGTGGACGCGCTGCCCTCGGCGGTCCCGGAGGACAGCGTGCCGACCCACGACTACCTGAGCCTGGCCGTGGAGTTCGACAACGGCCGCGACCTGAGCTTCGTCTGGAGCCGGGGCCTGCCGCAGGGCCATGTCTTCGCCTGCCCGCTGCCGGCCTGGCAGCAGCGCGAGACGCACCTGGTCACCCGCAGCGGCACGGGCGGCCTGGGCCAGTGGCAGGCCGAGGAGGTGGACCTGTTCGAGGCCTACCGCCACGCCGTGGGCGGCCCCATGCCGGCGCGCGTGACGCGGGTCTGGCTGATCGCCAACAGCGTGTTCCAGAAGCAGGAGGGCCGTGCCCGCTTCGCCGGCATCGCGCTGGCCGATGGCGAGCGGCGGCTGCGCGTGGATTGAGCTTGGCCGCCTACCGTGGCGCCAGGAACGTGGCCGCGATGTCCAGCGTGGCGCGCACGCCCACGTCGGCCCGGTGCTCGCTCAACCAGCGCTGCGCGGCCGCGCGGCCCAGGCCGAACAGCCGCTCCAGGAAGGACGGCCGCGTGTCGAGCTTGGTGGCCGCCTCCAGCGCCGCCAGCTCGCCCTCGTCGGCGATCATGTGCAGGCGCAGGTCCTTGTAGCGCCCGCGCTCGATGCGCTCCTCCGTCAGCAGCTTCTGCACGAAGGCGATGGCGCGCATCTCGCCCGCCAGCGCGGTGTTGAAGCCGATCTCGCTCACGCGGTCGGCGATCGCCAGCGCCGTGCGCGGCGTGGCAGGGCGCTTGAGCGGGTTGATCTTCACCAGCAGCAGGTCGGCTTCCGGCGTTTCGTAGATCAGCGGCCACAGCGCCGGGTTGCCGGCATAGCCGCCGTCCCAGTAGGGCTCGCCGTCGATCTCCACCGCGCGGAACAGGTGCGGCAGGCAGGTCGAGGCCATCAGCGCGTCAAGCGTCAGGTCTGCGCCGCTGAACACCCGCGGCTGCCCGGTGGTGACGCTGGTGGCGATGACGAACAGGGCCGGCGGCGCCGAGCGCAGCGCCGCCACGTCCACGTGCCGCGCCACCAGGTCGCGCAGCGGGTTCAGCCCGAAGGGGTTGAGCTGGTAGGGGCTGAAGCTGCGCGCCCAGCTCTGGAACCAGTCCGCCGGCGTCCAGCCCCACAGCGGCGTGACGGACGGCTGCGTCCAGCCCGGCAGCGCCGGCGGCTGCAGCGCGCCAAAGCACTGGCCGGCGCGCGACACGTCCAGCCAGAAGGCGCGCAGCGCCTGGCGTGCGCCCTCGTTGCCGCCGCGCACCAGGCCCGTGGCCAGCACCGCGGCGTTGAGCGCGCCGGCGCTGGTGCCCGAGATGCCCGAGAAGCGCAGGGAGCCGTCCTCCAGCAGCGCATCCAGCACGCCCCAGGTGAAGGCGCCGTGCGAGCCGCCGCCCTGCAGCGCCAGATCGATGGCAAAAGGTTCCATTCGAGGTTTCTTGTTGGCGTTCAAAGGAGTCCGTCCGGGCTGGGCCCGCATGCCTGCGCCGGCCCGTGGACAGGCCCGGGACGAGCGCGCACCGGGAACTTGGGCAACGGCTCCAGTTTCTCAAGCGGGCGCTTCTTCCTCGCCGGCACCCTCCCCGGCCGCCGCGGCGGCGCTGCCGTGCTGGTCCAGCAGCGCCTGCAGCGTCGAGAGCGTGTCGGCCTCGTGCAGCGGCTTGTCCGGGCGCAGCCGCAGCATGCGCGGGAAGCGCAGCGCGATGCCGCTCTTGTGGCGCGGGCTGCGCGCGATGCCCTCGAAGCCCAGCTCGAACACCAGCGCCGGCCGCACGCTGCGCACCGGGCCGAACTTCTCGATCGTGCTGGCGCGGATGGCGCGGTCCACCTCGGCGAACTCGGCGTCGGTGAGCCCGGAGTAGGCCTTGGTGAAGGGCACCAGCTGCAGCCCGCCCGGGACGGCCGGCGCGCGCCGCGCGATGGCTTCCACCACCGCCTGCGCCTCGGCCGCGTCGGCGGGCGGGCGGCTCCACACCGCGAAGGTGTAGTCGGTGTAGACGCTGGCCCGGCGCCCATGGCCGCGCTGGGCGTAGACCAGCACGCCGTCCACCGTCATGGGCTCGATCTTCCACTTCCACCACAGCCCTTCGGCCTTGGTGCGGCCCGCACCGTAGGGCGCGGCGCGCTGCTTGAGCATCAGCCCCTCGACGCCGCGCTCGCGGCTGGCGGCACGCTGCCCGGCCAGCGCCTCCCAGGTGTCGGCCTCCAGCAGCGGCGAGATCGGCAGCCCGGTGCACGCGCCCAGCGCCTCCAGCCGCTCGCGCCGGCGCAGCAGCGGCTCGCCGCGCAGGTCCTGCCCGTGCTCTTCGAGCAGGTCGTAAGCCAGCAGCGTCACCGGCGCTTCCTGCAGCAGCTTGCGCGGCAGCGTCTTGCGGTTGAGGCGCTGCTGCAGCCTGGCGAAGGGCGCGGGACGCCCGTCCTGCCACGCCAGGATCTCCCCGTCCACCACCGTGCCGTCGGGCAGCGCCTGCGCCAGCGCCACCACCTCCGGGAAGCGTTCGGTGACCAGCTCCTCGCCGCGCGACCAGATCCAGCACTGCCCGGCGCGGCGCACCACCTGGGCGCGGATGCCGTCGTACTTCCACTCCACGATCCAGTCCGCCGGCGGGCCCAGCGCCTCGGGCACCGCCTCCAGCGCATGCGCGAGGAAGAAGGGATAGGGCTGGCCGCTGTCACTCGGCGTCGCGCCGTTCTCGTCCTGCGGCGCCAGCAGCGCCAGGAAGCGCGCCGCGCCGGGCGGCTGGCGCGCGTCGGTGTAGCCCATCATGCGCTGCGCCATCAGCTTGGCGTCCAGGCCGGCGTGCTCGGCCAGGGCGCGCTGCACCAGCAGCTTGCTCACGCCGACGCGGAAGGAGCCGCTGATGAGCTTGCACAGCAGGAAGCGCGCGGGGGTGTCCAGCGTGCCCCACCACTGGGCCAGGCACTGCGCCTGGGCCTGCGGCGGCTGGCCGCGCAGGGGCAGCAGCCGCGTCTCGACCCATTCCGCCAGGCCCACCTCCTCGCCCTCGCGGCTGGCCGGCGGCGGCAGGACCAGGGCGATGGTCTCGGCCAGGTCGCCCACGGCCTGGTAGCTCTCCTCGAACAGCCAGTCCGGGATGCCCGCCAGCGTGCAGGCCGTGGCGCGCATGAGCGCGCCGGGCACGCTCTGGCGCGGCTTGCCGCCGGCCAGGAAGTACACGGCCCAGGCCGCGTCGGCCGGGGGCGCGGCGGCCAGGTAGCGGCGCAGGGCCGCGACCTTTTCCAGCGTGGCGGTGCGGGCGTCGAGCTCGGCGTAAAGCTGGGCGAACAGGCGCATGGCTGCCATGATGCCGCGCCCTTCGGCAGCGCACGCCGCTTGCCGTAGCAGGCTCAGTGGCCCGCAGGGGCCCTACACAAACCGAGAGGAACCCACAGCATGCAAGTTCAAGTCAACCACGATGACCACGTTCCCGGCCGCGAGGACATGGAGCGCCAGATCGCGCAGATGCTCGAAGCCGAGCTTGACCGCTACGCCGACCAGATCACGCGCGTGGAGGTGCACCTGAGCGACATCAATGCCGAGAAGCTGGGCGATGACGACAAGCGCTGCCTGATCGAGGCCCGCGTCGCCGGCCACGGCCAGCTCACCGCCAGCCACCAGACCGGCGACATGCGCGCCGCCATCGACGGCGCCATCGACAAGCTGCTGCGCGTGCTCGACAGCACCGTGGGCAAGGCGCAGGACAAGACCAAGAACGCGCGCGAAACCATCCGGCGCGACGGGGTGGACGGGCTGTAAGCCTGCCGCGGGGGCGCGGGGGCGCCCCCCCCCCGCCGCAAAGGGGCCTCACC